>VBCL01000190.1:8194-13902 GCA_005888865.1 Betaproteobacteria bacterium
ACGAGAAATCGCGCGGCAGCTCGCCCGCGGAGATCGCCGAGATTCGCGCCAACTATGCGGCGCTGGTCGCGGCGTGCGATCACTATTTCGGGCAACTGCTCGACTACTTCGACCGCCACGACCTGTGGCGCGACACCGCGCTGATTCTCTCCACCGATCACGGGTTCCTCCTCGCCGAGCACGACTGGTGGGGCAAGAACCTGCAGCCGTATTACACCGAGATCTCGCACATCCCGCTGATCGTGCGCCATCCGGACTGCTCGAATTACGCCGGCGAGCGCCGCAGCGCGCTCACGCAGACGATGGACCTGATGCCGACGTTCCTGGATCTCTTCGGACTGGCGACGCCGCCGGAGGTGCGCGCCCGCTCGGTGGTGCCGCTCCTGGAGGCCGACGCCCTCCATCGCGACATCGGCATCTTCGGCATGTTCGGCGGCCCGATCGGCGCCACCGACGGCCGTTATACGTATTACCTCTACCCCGAGGACCTGTACGCACCGGGCCTGCACGAGTACACGCTGATGCCGATGCACCTCTCCTCGCTCTTCAGCGAATCCGGGATGAAGACGGCCGTCATGGCCAAGCCGTTCGATTTCACCAAGGGTATGCCGGTGATGAAGATCGACGCGCTCAAAGACGCGCGCCGCATCCCGATCCACGACGACAAGCGGTTCGACCCCGATTTCGGCACGACGCTGTACGATCTCGTCGCCGATCCGAGGCAGGTCAAACCGTTTCGAGACGCGGCGCTCGAGCGGCGCTTCCACGCCGGAATCGCCCGCGAGTTGCGCGCGCACGACGCACCGATCGAGATTTACGCCCGCTACGCCATTCACACCGAAGAGAAGGCAGCGGTCACAACATGAGGAGGAGTCCCTTGATCCGCATTCCGAAGTTCACTCGCGTGGCCTTCGCAGCGGCCGCGCTCCTGCTGGCTGCCGACGCGTTCGCGCAAAAGCCGTTCGCCGACGTGGGCAAGCAGCCGCCGATCACGATCCTGACCGCGTCGACGCCCTGGTATCCGGCATTCGAGAAGGTCGTCGGAACGTACGAGCAGCAGACCGGCAACAAGATCAAGCTCGACGTCGTGCCGTTCGGCGGCCTTCTGGAAAAGGCGCGCAATGCCGTGCGCAGCGGCCAGAGCCCGTACGACATGGTGATTCTCGATACACAATGGACGATCGAGTTCTATGAGGGCGGGTTCGTGACCCCGTTGAAGGAGATCGATCCCGCGTTCGGGCTGCCGAAGGAAGTGATGAGCTACGGCGACTCCGGGTACTGGAATGCGCAGAAGCGCTGGCGCACCGCGGAGGGCGGCCAGCTCATGGCGTATACCGTGCTCGGCAACGTGCAGCTCTTGTACTATCGCGCTGATCTCTTGAAGCAGGCGGGACTCTCGCCGCCGAAAACCTGGGACGATGTGCTTAGCAACTGCACCAAGCTGACCGACGCGCCCAAGACGTACGGTTTTGTCGCTCGCGGCGAGCGCGGCAATGGCATCCGCTACGACTGGATGAGCCTCATGCTCGCGCACAAGGCGTCGGTCGTGAAGGATCCTGCGGGCGGCGATTACACCGTCACGATCAACAGCCCTCAGGCGAAAGCGGCGCTCGATCAGTACATCACACTTCTCAAGCGCTGCGGTCCTGCGAACTACGGCTCGCTCGGTCAGGGCGACGTGATCCAGCTTCTGGCGACCGGCAAGGCGGCGCAAGGCGATGTCGTGACTGCGGCGTTTGCGAGCTTCGAGGATCCGAGCAAGTCGGCGGTGGTCGGCAAGCTCGAGACCGCGCCGTTGCCGAGCGGACAAGGGGCAGCTCGCGGCGCGGTGATCGGCAACTGGAACGCGGTCGTGCCGAAGAATGCGTCCGATGCACAGAAGAAGGCGGCGCTCGCCTTCACGCGCTGGTTCGTGACCTACGACGCGCAGCGGGCGTTCGCAGAAGCGGGCGGCATTCCGAATCGCACCGACGTGTACACGTCCGATCTCGCCAGAGAGGCACGCTTCCGCTGGATGCCGGCATATCTGGAAACGCAGAAGTTCGCGCAGCAGGAGCTGGGCTACGCAGAAGGCGCGCAGGTCGAGCAGGTCCTGGGCCTGCGCCTCAATCAGGCGCTGATCGGCGAGGCGAGCTCCGGCAAGGCGCTCAACGCCGCCGCGAAGGAGATCGAGGAGATCTTTCGAAAGAACGGACGGAAGACGGGCAGCCTGCCGCCACTGCCGGAGTAGGCGCGCCGCATGGGGTGCTCGTCGCCCCGGCGCAGGCCGGGGCCCAATTTCGCGGGCGAAGCGTTGCCAATGAAAATTGGATCCCGGCCGCAGCCTGCCCCGGCGAAGGCCGGGGCCGGGATGGCTTCAACTTCGGCCTTCGCCGGGATGACGTCACATTCATGAATTTCGTGAACCGCACCTTCCGCCACTGGAGCCTGTTGCCGGCGGTCGTCCTGTTCGTCCTCCTGACGATCTATCCGGTGGCTAATCTCTTCCGGATGAGCGTCTCGACGATCGCGTTCACGGAAGGACGCGAGCTCTGGACGTTCACGCCGCTCGCCAACCTCGGCCTGCTGCGTGCCGACGAAGTCGTGCGGCCCGCGGTCATCAACACGGTGCTGTTCGTCGTCGTCGCGGTCGCGCTCGAGATCGTGCTCGGCCTCGCGCTCGCGATCGTGGTCGCCGGCGTCGCGCGCGGCAAAGGCCTCGTGCGCACGGTGATGATCCTGCCGATCCTCGTGCCGCCGGTGGCGATCGGCAGCATGTGGAAGCTGCTGTACAACTACGACTTCGGGATCTTCAACCAGGCGCTGACGGCGATCGGACTGCCGCCGGCGAATTGGCTTGGCTCGACGTCGCTCGCGCTGTGGTCGGTGATCGTGGTCGACGTTTGGCACTGGGTGCCATTCGTGTTCCTGATCCTGTTCGCCGCGGTCGAGGCCCTGCCCATCGAAACGCTCGAGGCGGCGCGCGTCGACGGCGCAACGCGCTGGCAGCTCGTCTCCCGGGTGATGCTGCCGCTGTTGCGTCCGGCAATCGTGGTAGCGCTCGTATTCCGCACCATCCTCGCCTTCAAGGTCTTCGACGAGGTCTATCTCCTCACCTCGGGCGGTCCCGGCACATCGACCGAGCTCGTTACGTTGCATCTTTACAAAGTGTTCTTCGAGCAGAATCAGCTCGGCTACGGCGCGCTGCTCTCGCTCGCGTTGATCGCCGCTATCGTCGCGTTCTTGCTGGTGGGATGGCGGGCGATGCGGTCGGCCCGCAGGTAATGGCCCGACCCGCCACCGCGCTGCGAGTCTCTCGCGCGACGCAGGCGCTGCCTTCCGGCGTCAACGGCGGCTGGATCGGCGCCGCGATCCTTGCGTTTTCGGTCTTCGCGGTGCTCGGACCGTTCGCCTGGATCCTCACCGCATCGTTCAAGTACCAGATCGCAATCTATTCGGGCGAGTGGCCCTTCACCCCGACGTGGTCCAATTATGCCGACGTGCTGTTCGGGCGACGCTCGGATTTC
Organism: Betaproteobacteria bacterium; assembly: GCA_005888865.1. Taxonomy (GTDB): domain Bacteria; phylum Pseudomonadota; class Gammaproteobacteria; order Burkholderiales; family Casimicrobiaceae; genus PALSA-1003. Next base: position 11,701 of record VBCL01000190.1, read on the forward strand.
GTGACGAACATCCTGAACAGCCTCATCGTCGCGTCGGCAAGCACTGCGCTCGTGCTGATCGTGGGAGCGCTCGCCGCTTATTCTCTGCAGCATTTCCGCTGGCCGGCGTGGGTGAGCGCGACCTTCCTCGGATGGACGCTCGTCTTCCACATGATTCCGGTGATGACGCTGATCGGCCCATGGTATGTGGCGTTCCGCGAGCTCGGACTCTACGACACGAGGGTGGCGCTGGTCCTCGCGCACGTAACCATCAACCTCCCGATGACCGTATGGCTGATGCGCGCGTTTTTCCGTGAAGTGCCGCGCGAAATCGAGGAAGCCGCGGTCGTTGACGGATGCCGTCCGTTCCAGGCGTTCTACCGCGTCACCCTGCCGCTGGTCGTGCCGGGACTCATCGCTGCGGGCATCCTCGCGTTCATTTTCAGCTGGAACGAGTTCCCAGTGGCCTTGAGCCTCACTTCCCGGGATCTCGCCACCGTGCCGGTGGCGATCGCACGCTTCGCGCAGCAGTACGAGATTCAGCACAGTCAGATGGCGGCCGCGTCGATCATTGCGACCATTCCGGCCCTGATCCTGATGGCGGTCGGTCAGCGCTTCATCGTGCGGGGCCTCACCCTCGGCGCAGTCAAATGACCGTGGTGAGCGCCGAAGCGGGTCGGGTCAATTCATGCTTTAATTGCGGCTACCGGCGGACCCGCTGTCGCCCCCCCTTTTTCGATGTTCCGCCATCGGTGTTGATCGCTTTGTCATCCATGCGCAACCTGACCCACTTCGCTGCAGGACGTTCGCTGGACGTCATCTGCCTCGGCCGGTTCGCGGTCGACTTCTACGCGCAGCAGATCGGCGCCCGGCTCGAGGAGGTCACGAGCTTCGCCAAGTACCTCGGCGGCTCGTCGGCCAATACCGCCTTCGGCTGCGCCCGTCTGGGCCTGAAGGCGGGGCTGATCTCTCGCGTCGGCGACGACGCCCTCGGGGGGTTTCTGCTGGAGACGATCGCCCGCGAAGGCTGCGACGTTTCGCACGTCAGCACCGATCCCGCGCGGCTGACGGGTGCGGTCGTGCTCGGCATCAAGGACCGCCATACGTTTCCGCTTATCTTCCTGCGCGAGAACTGCGCCGACATGGCGATCGCCGAGGCGGACGTCGAGGAAGCGTACATCGCGACGGCGAGGGCGCTGCTGATCACCGGCACGCATCTGTCCACCGAATACATCAACCGCATCAGCTCGCTTGCACTCGAGCGAGCGCGCAAGAACGACGTGCGCACGGTGCTCGACATCGATTATCGGCCGGTCCTGTGGGGGCTCACCAAGCGCGGCGATGGAGAAACGCGCTATGTGCGCTCCGACAACGTCACCGCGCATCTCCAGCGCATGCTGCCGCAGTTCGATCTCGTGATCGGGACGATCGAGGAATTCAACATTGCCGGCGGCAGCACGGAGATCATGACCTCGCTCGCCGCCGTACGCGGCGTGACCCGCGCCACCCTCGTCGTAAAAAGGGGCCCGCTGGGCTGCGCGGTGATCGACGGCGCGATTCCGCGCTCGCTCGACGAAGCGTTCAACGGCGGCGGCGTAGAGGTCGAGGTGTTGAACGTACTCGGGGCCGGCGACGCGTTCTCCGCGGGATTTCTCTCCGGCTGGGTGCGCGGCGAAGACCACGACGCCTGCTCGCGCTACGCCAACGCCTGCGGCGCGCTGGTCGTCTCGCGCCATGGTTGCGCGCCGGCGATGCCTACGCGCGTCGAGCTCGACTACTACCTCGCGCACGCAGCCGAGATTCCGAGGCCCGATCAGGACGCGACACTCACGCGGTTGCACCGCGTGACCGCGCCACGCGTCCCGCGCGAGGAAGTTTTCGCGTTCGCGTTCGATCATCGCAACGCGTTCTTCGAGATGGCGCAGTCGGCCGGCGCCGACGAGGCGCGGCTGCCGGCCCTCAAGCGGCTTTTTGTCGAGGCGGTCGCCGAGACCGAGCGGGCTTTGGGCATCGGCGCCAGCATCGGGCTTCTTTGCGACGATCGCTACGGCCAGGATGCACTGAATGCCGCGACCGGCCGCGGCTGGTGGATCGGTCGCCCCGTCGAGCTTCCCGGCTCGAATCCGGTCGTATTCGATCGCGGCCGTTCGGTCGGAACGCAGTTGATTGCGTGGCCGGCCGAGCATGTCGTCAAATGTCTGGTGAAGTACCACCCCGACGACA
>VBCL01000190.1:13912-21728 GCA_005888865.1 Betaproteobacteria bacterium
ATGCGAGCGCTCTACGAAGCCGTGCAGGTGAGCGGCCACGAGCTGTTGCTGGAGATCATCCCGCCGCCGGATCTGCCACGCGCACCCGACACCGTGCTGCGCGCCTTGAAGCGACTGTACAACCTCGGCGTCTATCCCGAATGGTGGAAGCTCCACCCGATGTCCGCGGAACAGTGGCAAGCGATCGACACCTTGATCGCCGAGCGCGATCCGTATTGTCGCGGCGTCGTGCTGCTCGGGCTCAACGCGTCCTTCGAGAACCTCGCCTCGAGCTTTCGCGACGCGCGGGCGAGCAGCACTTGTCGAGGCTTCGCGGTGGGCCGCACGATCTTCCACGCGCCGTCGCGGGCGTGGCTCGCCGGTGAAATCGACGATGGCACGCTGGTCCAGCGTGTGCGAACGAACTTCGAGCAGCTGATCGTCGCCTGGCGTGACGCACGCAACGTCGCCGTGCAGGAGCGCGTGGCGTGAGGGGCTATCAATGAGCGGCACGGTCCGCCTCACGATGGCCCAGGCGCGGCGGCGTCTTCGCGATCTTCGGTCACGGCAACGTGGCCGGCGTGGGCGAGGCGCTGTATCGATACCGATACAGCGCCTCGGCAACGTGGCCGGCGTGGGCGAGGCGCTGTATCGGTATCGTACCGAGCTGCCGACGTACCGCGCGCACAACGAGCAGGCAATGGCGCATGCCGCCATTGCCTACGCCAAGGCGCACATGCGGCGACGACTGATGGCGTGCACGACGTCGATCGGCCCTGGCGCGACCAACCTTGTTACCGCGGCCGCGCTGGCGCACGTCAACCGGTTGCCGGTGCTCTTCCTCCCTGGAGACATCTTCGCATCGCGCGCACCCGACCCGGTCCTGCAGCAGGTCGAGGACTTCCACGACGCGGCCGTGTCGGCGAACGACTGCCTGCGGCCGGTGTCGCGCTGCTTCGACCGCATCATGCGCCCCGAGCAACTGCTGACCGCGCTTCCGCATGCGATCGCGGTCCTCACCGATCCGGCGCAGTGCGGGCCGGCGACGCTCGCGCTGCCGCAGGACGTGCAGACGATGGCGTACGACTATCCGGAAACGTTCTTCGCGCCGAAGACCATCGTGTTCGAGGCCGCGCGTCCCGACGAGCGCGAGTTGGCGCGCGCGGCGGCGATACTTCGTGGCGCGAAGCGCCCATTGCTGATCGCGGGCGGCGGCGTACTCTATGGTCTTGGCACCCATGCGCTCGCCGCGTTCGCCGACGCGCACGACGTTCCCGTCGCCGAAACCCAGGCCGGCAAGGGCACGCTGCCCTGGGATCATCCGCTGCAACAGGGTGCGATCGGCGTCACCGGGTCGCCCGCGGCCAACGCGCTTGCACGCGAAGCCGACGTCGTGCTCGCGGTCGGCACGCGACTCTCCGACTTCACGACCGGATCGCATTCGCTGTTCGCACAGGCCACGCTCGTCCATCTCAACGTCAACGCGTTCGATGCCCGCAAATGGCACGGCGTCGCGCTCGTCTCTGACGTTAGGCAGGGGCTCGTCGCGCTGTCGAGCGCGCTCGAAGGCTGGCGCTCGGACGCCGCCTGGAAAGTGAAATCGACGAGCGGGGCGGACCGTTGGCGCGCCGAGATCGCGCGCATCACGGGCAAGCGCGACGTCAAGCTTCCCTACGAAGGCGAGGTGATCGGCGCCGTGCAGCGCTCCTCTCCCGAATCGACCACGCGCGACGTCGTCGTTTGCGCCGCGGGCACGCTTCCCGCGGACCTGCACAAGCTCTGGCGCACCAGCGTACCCGGCGGCTACCACATGGAATACGGCTACTCGTGCATGGGTTACGAGATCGCCGGCGGGCTCGGCGTGAAGATGGCCATGCCTGACCACGAGGTCATCGTCATCGTCGGCGACGGAAGCTACCTCATGCTCAACTCCGAAATCGCGACGTCGGTGATGCTCGATCAGAAGCTCGTGATCGTCGTTCTCGACAATCACGGCTACGGCTGCATCAACCGCCTGCAGCAGGCCTGCGGGGGTGCACCGTTCAACAATCTTTTCGTCGACGCCGTACAGGGCGGCGGCGGCGTGCCGAGGATCGACTTCGCCGCGCACGCGGCCTCGCTCGGTGCGTTGTCCGAGAATGTAAAGACGATCCCCGAGCTCGAAGCCGCGCTGCGGCGTGCCCGCGCCGCCGATCGCACCTGCGTCGTTTGCATCGAGACCGATCCGACCCGCATCACGGAAGAAGGGGGCTGCTGGTGGGAGGTGGCCGTGCCTGAGGTTTCCGATCGCGAGAGCGTGCGCAAGGCACGCGCGGCGTACGAGCACGACAAACGACAGCAGAAGGCCTAAGGAACCTAAATGCCCAACCGAAAAAGAACGGGGAGAACAACGCTTCCCTTCCGCGCGCCCACGGCCGACAACGCCGTCGCTCCGCCGACGAATGACGGGTGGACTGGCGTCAAGATCGGCATCAACCCGATCTCGTGGACCAACGACGATATCCCCTGGCTCGGCGGCGAGATACCGCTCGAGGTGGCGCTGTCCGAGGGCAAGGCGATCGGTTACCAGGGTTTCGAGCTCGGCAACAAGTTCCCGCGCGAATCGGCCGCGCTGGGCGCGGTGCTCGCCGCGCACGGACTCGAGCTCGTCTCCGGGTGGTATTCGGGCGAGCTCGCGCGCCGCTCGGTCGACGAGGAGATTGCCGCAGTCGGCCCGCACCTGAAGCTCCTCGCCGACAACGGGGCCAAGGTCATGGTCTACGGCGAAGTCGCGGACGGCATCCAGGGCGCCGCCGTGCCGCTGTACAAGCGGCCGCGTTTTTTCGCCGACGAGCAATGGCGGACTTACGCCGACAAGCTCACCGCGTTCGCCAAGCACACGCTCGCGCACGGCGTCCGGCTCGCGTACCACCATCACATGGGCGCCTACATCGAGACACCGGCCGACGTCGATCGCCTGATGACCCTTGTCGGCGAAAGTGTCGGCCTGCTGTTCGACAGCGGCCACATGACCTTCGCCGGCGGCGACGCGGTCGCGATGCTCGCCAAGCACGTCAAGCGCGTCTGTCACGTCCACTGCAAGGACGTGCGGCCGGCGGTGATACGGCTGGCGCGCAACCGCGACTGGAGCTTTCTCGAGGCCGTCATCAACGGCGCCTTTACGGTGCCCGGCGACGGGGCGGTCGATTTCGCCGCGCTCATTCGCGTGCTGCGCGATCATGGCTATCGCGGCTGGCTGGTGGTCGAGGCCGAGCAGGACCCCGTGGTTGCGCCGAGCTACGCTTTCGCGGAGAAAGGCTTCCGCCATCTGCGCGACCTCGTCGCGCGCACCAACTAGGAAGACGTCCCGGCATGAGTCTTCTTGTCAAAGGCCGTCCCAACGGCAAACAGATCGTCCAGGTCACGCCGCAATCTGCCGGATGGACTCACGTCGGGTTCGCGGCGTACCGGCTTGCGCCCGACGAAACGATTGCGCTCGACGCCGATGGACGCGAGCGCTGCATCGTCGTGCTTTCCGGCGCCGTGACCGTCCGCAGTGGCGGCGATGCCTGGAAGGAGATCGGCGAGCGAGCGAGCGTATTCGAGGACCGTTCCCCGTATGCGGTCTATCTGCCGCGCGGCGCGCCGGCGGCGGTCACCGCGCATAGGGACGCGGAGATCGGCGTGGCGAGCGCGCCGGGAACGGCGATCCGGAAGGCGCGCCTGATCGAGCCCGCCAGCATGAAGCGCTTCGCGCGAGGCACAGGGGCGAACACGCGCTACGTCTGCGATATCCTGCCGGAAAGCGAGCCTGCCGATCATCTCCTGGTCGTCGAAGTGCTCACACCGGCCGGCCACTCCTCGTCGTATCCGCCGCACAAGCACGACACCGACAACGTGCCGGTCGAGAGCTCGCTCGAGGAAACGTACTACCACCGCCTCAACCCGGCGCAGGGTTTCGCCTTCCAGCGCGTCTATACCGACGACCGCTCGCTCGACGAGTCGATGGCGGTCGAGAACCACGATGTCGTAATGGTGCCGCGCGGGTATCACCCTGTGGTCGTGCCCTACGGCTACGATTCGTATTATCTCAACGTAATGGCCGGTCCGACCCGTGCGTGGCATTTCAGGAACGATCCGGTGCACGAGTGGATGCTCAAACGGTGACGGAGGCGGCGATGACCGATGTTGCACTCTTCGGAGCCGGACGCATCGGCAAGATTCACGCGGGCAACCTCGTTCGCCAGCCCGGCGTCACGCTCAAGTACGTCGTCGACGTGAACGCTGCGGCGGCGGGAGAGCTCGCCCAGAAATACGGCGCGAAGGTCGGCAGCGCCGATCAGGCTTTCGGCGACGCCGCGGTGAAGGCGGCCGTCATCGCCTCGTCGACCGACACGCACGCGGAATTGATTCGTCGCGCCGCTGCTGCGAAGAAAGCGATCTTTTGCGAAAAGCCGGTCGATTTGTCGCTCTCGCGGGCGCGCGAGTGCCAGCAAGCCGTGGCTGACGCCGGCGTGACCTGCCTCATCGGCTTCCAGCGCCGTTACGACCCGACGTTCGCCGCGCTGAAGGAGCGCCTCGCCGCAGGCGAGATCGGCGAGCCGGAGATGCTCGTGATCACGAGCCGCGATCCGGGCGCCCCGCCGGTCGACTACATCAAGGTATCGGGCGGGATATTCAAGGACATGCTGATCCACGACTTCGACATCTTCCGCTGGATCGTCGGCGACGAGGCGGCGAGCGTCTACGCGACCGGAAGCTGCCTCACCGATCCGGCCATCGCGACCGCGGGCGACATCGACTCCACCGCCGTGACGATCCGCACGAGGAAAGGCCGGCTGGCGCAGATCAACACCTCGCGACGCGCGGCATACGGCTACGATCAGCGTTTCGAAGTGCTCGGCAGCAAGGGCATGCTGCAGGCCGGCAACCATACGCCGACCGAAGTCACCGCGGCGACGGCTGCGAGCGTGAGTTGCGACAAGCCCGAGCACTTCTTCCTCGAGCGCTACGCGAAAGCGTACGCCAACGAGATGGCGCACTTCTTCGATGCGCTCGCCAAACGCTCGCCGGTGAGAACGTCGATCGACGACGGCGTCCGGGCGCTGGAGCTCGCCGATGCCGCGACGACGTCCTGGCGCGAGAAGCGGATCGTCGAGCTGTGAACGCGACCTCGCGCCTGCGCATCGGCATCACGGGGCTCGGACGTCTCGGCCGCCGCCATGCGCAAAATCTCGCCCAGCGCGTGCCGGGGGTTGAACTCGTCGCCGCGTGCAGTCCGCTCGCCGAAGAGCTCGACTGGGCGAGAGATTCGCTCGGGTTGCTGAACCTCCACGCGGACTACGAGGCGATGCTCGCGCAAAACGACATCGACGCCGTGTTCCTGGTCACGCCGACCTCGCTTCACCCCGGCCACATCATCGCCGGCCTGCAGGCAGGCAAGCATGTGTTCTGCGAAAAACCCCTGGCCCTCGACCTCGCGGAATGCCGGCGTGTCGAGGCCGAAGCGGCGAAGCACCCGAAGCTCAAGGTGATGATCGGCTACGGCCGGCGCTTCGATCCGAGCTACAGCGACGCCTACGCCAAGGTGCAGTCCGGGCTCATCGGCACGCCGTTCCTGGTGCGCTCCCAGAACCTCGACATGAACGATCCGTCCGGTTTTTTCATGCGCTTCGCGCCGACCAGTGGCAGCGTCCACGACATCGATTTCGCCCGCTGGTTTCTCGGCTCGCCCAAGCCGTTGCGCGTCTTCGCCGCCGGCACGATCGCGATTCACCAAGGCTTGCGCGAATTCGGCGACGTGGACAACGGTGTCGCGATCTGCGAATTCGAAGGCGGCAAGCTCGCCTGCTTCGCCGCGTCGCGCACCATGGCGCACGGGCACGAGACACTTACCGAAGTCTTCGGCACCCAGGGCCGGCTCACCATCGGTGCGAACCCGCGGCTCGACCGCGTGGAGATCTCCGACGCGTACGGCGTGCGCAACGAGTGCACGCCGACGTTCTACGAGCGCTTCGAGGAATCGTTCCTGCGCGAGACGATCGAGTTCGTGCAGGCGGTGCGCGAGGACCGTCCGCCTGCGCTCACGCTCCACGACGCGACCGAGGCGACGCGCATCGGCATCGCGCTGCGCGAATCGCTGCTGACGCGGCGCGCCGTCGAGCTTTGAGGTCGAAGCCGCATCTTGCCCCCCGCGATATGCGCTCTGGGGTTTCTCCTTCGTCGCGATCAAGGTCGCGCTGCGCGAGATCCCGCCCTTCGCGCTTGCTGCGCTGCGCTTCTTGCTCGCGGGGGTGCCGCTGGTGTTCTTCATCAAACCACCCCGCATGCCGTGGCGCTTCATCGCCGGTTACGGCCTCGCCATCGGGTTCTTTCAGTTCGGGGTGCTTTTCCTGGGCATGAAGCTCGGCATGCCGGCGGGGTTGTCATCGGTGGTGATTATGGTGCAGGTGTTCTTTACCGTGGGCTTAAGCGTTGCGCTTCTCGGCGAGCGTCTGCGCCGCGAGGATCTGCTCGGCGCGGCGATCGCCGTGATCGGGGTCGTGTTGCTGGGTGTGCACAAGCTGACGACCGGAGTCACCGCGACACTGATCGGGTTCATCCTGGTGATCGTCGCTGCGCTGGCCTGGGGTGTCGGCAACGTCGTCGCCAAACGCGCGGCCTCGGAGTACAACGCGGACATGTTCGCGCTGGTCGTCTGGTCGAGCCTCGCCTCGCCGCTGCCGCTCGCGCTGCTGTCGTACGCGTTCGAAGGCGGCGCCGGCGCGTGGTCGAGCGTGATGTCGGCAGGCATGCTCACCTGGGGCTCGGTGCTGGTGCTCGCGTGGGGCGCGACGCTCTTCGGATTCGCGTCGTGGGCTGGGCTGCTGCATCGCTACCCGACCGCGCTCGTATCACCGTTCGCGCTGTTGGTTCCGGTGTCCGGATTGGCGAGCGGGGCGATTTTCCTGGGCGAAGGCCTGGCGCCTCTGCAGGTCGTTGGCGTCGTGCTCGTGTTCCTGGGGCTGGCCGAGAACGTTTTCGGCACGCAGCTGCGCGCGTGGCTCCGGCAATAGCAATCAGCGGAACACCACCGTCTTCTGCCCGTTCAGGAAGACGCGGTGCTCGAGATGGTATTTGACCGCGCGCGCCAGCGCCTGGCACTCGACGTCGCGCCCGAGCGCGACCAGATCGTCGACGCGCATCTTGTAATCGACGCGGGCGACTTCCTGCTCGATGATCGGGCCCTCGTCCAGCTCCGCAGTCACGTAGTGCGCGGTCGCACCGATGACCTTGACGCCGCGTTCGTACGCCTGGTGATACGGTCTCGCGCCGCGGAAGCTCGGCAGGAAGGAATGGTGGATGTTGATGGCGCGGCCCTCGAGCTTGCGGCACAGCGCATCGGAGAGCACCTGCATGTAACGGGCGAGGATCAAGAGCTCCGCGCGCTCGTCCTCGATGAGACTCCAGAGCTTCGCTTCCTGTTGCGCCCGGGTGTCGTCGGTGACCGGCAAGTGAACGAAGGGGATCCCGTACGACGAGGCGAGCTCCCGGGTATCGCGGTGATTCGAGGCGATCGCTACGGGCTGCATCGGCAGCGCGCCGATCCTGTATCGACCATGATCACCACGCGCGGACGATACGCGGCATCGTGGATTGCCCAGCGCATCGCGAACCGCGCTGCGATCGCCTCGAACGCAGCCGTCAGCAGCGCAGGATCGCTGTCGGGATCCAGCCGCTCGTAGAGCACGCGCATGAAGAAGCGCCCCGTGTCGAGGTCGCCGAACTGCGCGCTGTCGATGATATTGCAGCGGCGGTCGGCCAGAAAGTTGCCGACGGCGCCCACGATCCCCGGCCGGTCGCCGCAGGAGAGCGTCAG
>VBCL01000191.1:0-10072 GCA_005888865.1 Betaproteobacteria bacterium
GATCGGCGAACCGGCCCTGCGTCGTGATCGTGTAAACGAGATCCTGGTTCTGATCGACCGGAGATTGTCCGACCTTGCCGGCGGCGAACTGTGCGTTCTGCTCGTTGAGCGCGCCGATCACGTCGGCCACCGACAGCTTCAGTTGGGCGAGGCGGTCGGGCTTGAGCCAGACGCGCATGGCGTAGTCGTGCGCGCCGAAGATCTGGACGTTGGTGGTCCCCGGCAGGCGCTTCAACTGGTCGAGCACGTTCAGCGTCACATAGTTCGACGTGAACAGGTCGTCGAAGCGGCCATCGGGCGAGTAGAACGCGAGCACCTGCAGAAACGACGAGCTGCCACGCTCGACGGTCACGCCCTGGCGTCGGACCTCTTCGGGCAGCCGCGGCTCGACCTGCTTGACGCGGTTGTTGACATTGACCGCGGCGATATCGATGTTGGTGCCGATGTCGAACGTGACCTGGATCTGCACGGTGCCGTTGGAGGCCGAGTTGGAGCTCATGTAGATCATGTTCGGCACGCCGTTGATCGCGTTCTCGATCGGCGAGGCGACAGTCTCTTCCAGCGTCAGCGCCGAAGCGCCCGGATACACTGCCTGCACGGTGACCACCGGCGGTGCGATTTCGGGGTATTGTGCGATCGGCAGCGAGCGGATCGAGGCCAGCCCCGCGAGGACGATGAAGGTCGAGATGACCGCCGCGAAAAGGGGCCGGTCGATGAAAAACCGCGAGAACATGGAGGCTCTCCCTGGCGCTTATTTCTTGCCGGCGGGCGCCGGCTGCGTCGGCTTCTCGCCGCTTGGGCCGCCCTGACCGGCTGCGGGCGGTGCGCTCGCGAGCTTGATCGGGGCGCCCGGTTGCAGGCGGGCCATGCCGTTGACGATCACGTTGTCGCCGGGCTTGAGCCCGGATTCGATGACGAACTGGTTACCACTGTCGCCGTCGATCCAGTCGCCTACCACGACGGGCCGCGGCTGCGCGATGTCCTTGCCGTCCTTGTCCTTCCCGGTCACGTAGACGAACTTGCCTTGCGGCCCGTCCAGGAGCGCCACCTGCGGCACCGCGAGCGCATCCTTGCGCTCCGCCCCGCGCAGCAAGACGCGGACGAATTGCCCCGGCTTGAGCGCCGCGTCACGGTTTTCGACCTCCGCGCGCATCTCGTATGTGCCGGTGGTCGTGCTCACGCGCGTGTCGGAGAAATTAATGCGGCCGCGCCGCGGGAAGGTCGAGCCGTCGGAGAGCTTGATCGTCACGTCGTAGGCGTTGTCCTTGGGCAAGGCCAGCTGGCCGCCCGCGACTGCCCGAGTCAGGCGAAGCTGTTCGTTTTCGGAGACGCTGAATCCCACCCAGAGCGGATCGGTCTGGGAGATCGTGGTCAGTAATGTGTCGTTGGCCGTGGCGAGGCTGCCCTCGGACTTTTGCGCCCGGCTCGACAGACCCGAAATCGGCGCGACGACCTTGGTGTAGCCCCAGTTGAGCTTGAGCTCGTCGAGCTTGGCGCGGGCGGATTGCACCGCGGCGGCAGCGAAATCGGCGTTCGACGCAGCGTCGTCAGCCTCCTTCTGACCGATGGCCTTGCGCTCGGCCAATGGGGCAAGCCGTGCGCGTTCGCGATCGGCCTGCGCCTTCTGCGCCTGCGCCCTGACCAGCTCGGCCTCCGCCTGTGCGACCTGTGCCGCGTACGGCTTGGGGTCGATGATGAACAATGGCTGGCCGGCTTTCACCGGAGAGCCTTCGGTGTAGAGACGCTTCTCGATGATCCCCGTGACCCGCGCGCGCACTTCGACATCCTTCGAGCCGAGGGTCTGACCGACGTATTCGAACGCGACGGGGAAATTGTGCGGCGCAACCGCCATCGTCGTGACTTCGGCAGGTGGGAATCCGCCGAAGCCCGCCTTGGACTGGGATTGGCCGCAGCCAGCGAGGACAGCGGTTGCCAAGGCAGCCGCGACGTAGCCGCAAACGCGAAATGCGGGGTTCATGGTGAACTCCTGAACGAACGTATTAGGATTAGCGGGATTTAACTTGCGAACAGCGGCGATATTACATACAATCACGTATGTTTGTAAACCCCTTTGACCTAAGGGCTATTCTTAATGATCGTTTGTAAGGCTGCCTCCGACTAAGTTCATGGCCCGCAAGACGAAAATGCAAGCCGCGGTCACCCGCGAACAACTCCTTGATGCCGCCGAACGGGTTTTCCGCGAGCAAGGCGTCGCCCACACCTCTCTCACCGAGGTCGCGGCCTCGGCGGGAGTGACGCGGGGTGCGGTCTATTGGCACTTCAGGGACAAGGCGGACCTCTTCGCGGCCATGTGCGAACGCGCCACCCTCCCGCTCGACTCTCTCATCTCGGAGGCCGGCGGCACAACTCACGCCGATCCGCTCGGCGCTTTGCGCGCATTGAGCGTCGCGGCGTTGAAACGGCTCGCGACCGATCCCCGGGCACAAGCGGTCTTCGAGGTCATCTTTCTCAAGACCGAGCTTACCGGCGATCTGGCGCCCATCGCCGGAAGGCGCGAGCGCGAGCGCTGCGACTGCCTGGTCCATGTCGAGCGGCTGATTCAGCAGGCGGTCGACGCCGGGCAACTGCCGGTCGATACGGACACCGCGCTTGCCACCCGGCTCATGCATGCCTACGTGGCGGGAATCATGCGCGAATGGGTGCTCGACAAAGGTGCCTACGACCTGGCGGCTTGCGCGCCGCATTTCATCGAGACTATCGTCGCGGGACTCCTCGCCAGCCCGCCGCGTCGCGTCGAGCGCATTCGCCCGCGCGTGCGACCGCGCGCGGCATCGGCGGCTTGAGCGCGGCCCCTTCGCACGCTGCGTTGTGCTTTAATCCTCTCGGTGCGCTGGCTCCGGCTCGCGGCACGCCGAGGTGACTCCGCTCGACCGCTCTACCCAGCCACGATCACGAAAGCTGCAGCGAAGAAAAAAGCCGGCGAGCCCAGAATCGTTCGCCCGGACGACGTCGATCCAAACCACCGCTGGGACCGGCCGCTGCAATCGCCGGGTCACACCCAGGTCGACTTCGAGGAACGGGTCAATTTCCGCCGGCTCCACGACTACCGGCTTGCACGCACGCGCGCGGCGCTGGCTCACTCGGGACTCGGCGCGCTGCTCTGCTTCGACCAGCACAACATTCGCTACATCACCAGCACCGTGATCGGCGAATGGGCGCGCGACAAGCTCACCCGCTACGCACTTCTCACCGGCAACGGCGACCCGTATATCTGGGATTTCGGCTCGGCGGCGAAACACCACCGGCTGCACGCGCCCTGGCTGCACCACGACCACTGCCGCGCGGGACTGCTGGGCCTGCGCGGCGCGGTGGGCGGCGACGGCGTGCTCTTCCGCGACGCCGCGCGCGAGATCAAGGCGCTCCTCGACGCGGAAGGGGTTGGCAACATGCCGGTGGGTCTCGACGTCGTCGAGCCGCCGATGCTGTTCGAACTGCAGAAGCTCGGGATCGAGATCCGCGACGGCCAGCAGACGCTGCTCGAGGCGCGCGAAGTCAAGAACGTCGACGAGCTGACACTGCTCAACATGGCCGCGGCGATGGTCGACGGCGTGTATCAGAATATCGCCGAGGCGCTCAAGCCCGGCGTGAAGGAGTCCGAGATCGTCGCACTCGCGACCGGACGCCTGTACGAGATGGGCAGCGACTGCGTCGAGAGCATCAACTCGATCTCCGGCGAGCGCTGCAACCCCCACCCGCACAACTTCACCGACCGTCTGATCCGACCGGGCGACCAGGCTTTCTTCGACGTCATCCAGTCGTTCATGGGCTATCGAACCTGCTACTACCGGACCTTCAATGTCGGCATGGCCACCTCGGCGCAGCGCGACGCGTACCGCAAAGCGCGCGAGTGGATGGATCGCGCGATCGATCTGCTCAAGCCGGGGGTAACGAGCGACCGCATCGCCCGCGCCTTCCCCAAGGCGGAAGAAATCGGCTTCGCCAGCGAGATGGAAGCTTTCGGCTTGAACTTCTGCCACGGTCTGGGACTCGGACTGCACGAGCGACCGCTGGTCTCGCGGCTGAACTCGCTCAAGGAACCGATCGAGCTCAAAGCCGGAATGGTCTTTGCAGTCGAGACGTACTGCCCGGCCAAGGACGGCATTTCGGCGGCGCGCATCGAAGAGGAGGTGATTTTGACGCCGAGCGGGCCCAAGGTGATCTCGCTCTTTCCGGCGCAGGAGCTGCCGATCGCAAACCCATACTGAGGAGAGCCCATGCCCGCACACACACCCGAGGAAATCGACTCGCTGTTCGCGCAAGCTCTCAACGCCGGGAACGTCGACGCACTCGTGGCCCTGTATGAACCGCAGGCGTCGCTGATGCCCTCACCTGGCACGCTCGTCGCCGGGACCGCTGCGATTCGCGAGGCGCTTGCCGCTTTCGTCGCGGGCAAGCCGGCGATGCAGATTGCGCCGCGTCTGGTATCGCAGTCAGGGGATCTGGCGGTCGTGACGGCGAAATGGCAATTGGCGATGACGGGTCAAGACGGCAAGCCCGCGCAGATGCAGGGCCAAAGCGTCGAGGTCGTGCGCCGCCAGTCCGACGGGCGTTGGCTCTTCGTGATTGACCTGCCGTTCGGCGTCGAGGCGGGTGCCAAGGCGTGAGCTCCGGTGCGCGCGTCGGGTGGATCGGTATCGGCCGCATGGGCTACGCGATGGCCGAGCGGCTGGCCAAGTCCGGCGCCGACCTGACCGTCTGGAACCGCACGCGCTCCAAGGCCGAGCCGCTCGCCGCGCGCGGCGCGAAGGTTGCGGCGTCGCTGCCCGAGCTCGCCGGCTGCGAGATCGTGTTCTGCATGGTGTCGACCTGGGACGACGTGAAAGACGTCATCGACGGTCCTGGGGGTCTCCTTTCGGACGAGTCACGGGCGCCGAAGCTCCTGATCGAGTGCTCGTCGATCTCGCTCGAAGGCTCCGCGGAGTTGCGTGCGCTTCTGGCGAAGCGGGGCGTGAAGCTCCTCGCCGCACCCGTGTCGGGCAATGCCAAGGTGATCAAGGCCGGCCGGCTTTCGTTCGTCTGCTCGGGTCCTAAGGACGCGTACGACAAGGCGCTGCCCTATCTCAAGATGATCGCTCCCGCCGCGAGCTACGTCGGCGAAGGCGAGCTCTCGCGCATCGTCAAGATCTGCCATAACGTATTTCTTGGCGTGGTCACGCAGTCGCTCGCCGAAATCACGGTGCTGGCGCAAAAGGCCGGCGTGCCGCGCCACGCCTTCCTCGACTTCATCAATCAGAGCGTGATGGGCTCGATCTTCTCGCGCTACAAGACGCCCGCGTTCGTCAATCTGGATTTCACGGTCACCTTTACGCCGCAGCTGTTGCGCAAGGATCTCGACCTGGGCCTGGATGCCGCGCGGCGTTACGAAGTGCCCATGCCGCTCGCCTCGCTAACACGCGATGTCGTGCAGACGCTGATCGGGCACGGGATGAGCGAGCAGGACTTCGCGCAGTTGCTGCTGTTGCAGGCGGAGGCGTCCGGAATGAAGCTCGCGCCGGAGAACGTGCCGATCAGTGACGGGTTGAGTTGAACGGGTGAGGTTTCGTCGCGGGACGTGGGACGCATCGATTGGAGGAAACCAACAATGAAACTGGGACGATGGACCGCGCTATTGATGATGCTGTGCATTCCCGCCGCATTCGGACAGGGGTATCCGAACAGGCCCGTGCGTGTCGTGGTGCCGTTCACCGCGGGCAGCGCGACCGACATCCTGGCGCGGACCTTCGGCCAGAAGCTCTCCGAAATGTGGAAGCAGCCGGTCGTGGTCGAGAATCATCCCGGCGCGGGCGGCACGATTGGCGCAGGGCTGGTGGCGAAATCCGCGCCCGACGGCCACACGCTCCTCGTCACCTCGGCGGCGCAGGCGTACAACCCGTCGATCTATGCCAGCCTGCCCTACGACACGAGCAAGGACTTCATCGACGTCGTCCCGCTCGGGGGACAGCCGAACGTGCTGGTGGTCGCGCCCGCCGCCGGATTCAAGAACGTCGCTGACCTGATCGCGCAGGCGAAGCAGAAGCCGGGACAACTCAATTTCGGCTCGGCGGGGCAGGGCAGTGGCACGCACATCAACGGCGAGAAATTCAAGCTCGCCGCCGGCATCGACGTCGTGCACATTCCCTACAAGGGCACGCCCGAAGCGCTGAGCGACACCATTGCCGGCCGCATCACCTATTTCTTTTCGCCGATCTCGGCCGCATTGCCGTTCGTGCGCGACGGCAAGCTGACGGCGCTGGCCGTGAGCACGGCCAAACGATCGAGCGTGCTGCCCAACGTGCCGACGATCGCCGAAGCCGGCTTGCCGGGATTCGACTACTCGCTTTGGGTGGGATTGTTCGCGCCCGCAGGAACGCCTGCGGAGACCGTCGACAAGATCGCTCGCGACGTCCGTACGGTCGCACAGTCGCCGGAGATCAAGGAACGTTTCGCGACTCTCGGCGCCGAGCCGATGCCGATGACGCCTGCGGAGTTCAAGCACTTCGTCGAGAGCGAGATTGCCGACTCGGCGAAAGTCATCAAGGCGGCGGGAATCAAGGCGCAGTAACGGCGCGAGCCCGCAGCAAGGGCCCCCGCGCACAAAGTGCGCGGGGATCGCGCGAGGCGAGTCGACGTTGCGGCCGACACGCGACCTAACGTAATGTCCTGGCCGTGCAAGGAGGTCGCGGCCCGTGACAACTTTGCGGTAAGCTTGCCGCACGGCTGCGTCGCGCTCGCGATGGCAGCGCTACCGCCACGAGGAGGAGTTCCATGAAACTGTCACACATCCTGCGCACCGCCATGCTGGCCGCCGCGGGCCTGGCCGCGATCGGCCTGACCACGACCGCGCTCGCCCAGGACAACAAGCTCAAGATCATCACCTGGTCCGACTACGTCCCGGCGGACGTCGTCGCGCAGTTCAAGAAGGAAACCGGCATCGACGTCGAGATCACCCTGTCGAACAACGAAGAGATGATCTCCAAGCTGCGCGCGACCGGCGGCGCGGGGTTCGACCTCGCGCAGCCCTCCCAGGACCGCATCGTCGGACCGCAGCAGGAGTTCGGCATCTACAAGCCGATCGACATGAGCAAGATCAAGACCGACTTGTTCATTCCGTCGATGCTCGACGCAACCAAGAAGAACACCACGCTCGACGGCAAGGTGTACGGCCTGCCGCACATCTGGGGTACCGACGGGCTGGTGGTGAACACCAAGACCGCCGGCAAGGTGGCCGATTACCCGGACCTGTGTGCTGCCGACGTCAAGGGCAAGACCAGCGTGCGCTTGAAGCGGCCGACGCTCATCGCGATGGCGTTCGCCAGCGGCAAGGATCCCTTCGCGCTGTACAGCGATCCCAAGGCCTACAGCGCGCTGATGGACGAGATGGGCAAGAAGCTTGCCACGTGCAAGGCGAATCTCAAGTTTTTCTGGGACAACAAGGACCAGTTGCTGAACGGGGTGCGCAACGGTGAAGTCGTCGCGGCGATGATGTGGGACACCGGCGGCTGGAAGCTCAACAGTGAGAACCCGGACATCCAGTTCATCGCGCCCAAATCGGGCGCGCTTGGCTGGATCGACACCTATGCGCTGCCGGCCAAGGGTCGCAACGATGTGGCGGCCTACGCCTGGATCAACTTCAACATGCGGCCGGAGATCGCCGCCAAGGTTGCGGGGTCTGCGGGCAATTTCACCGCGGCCAAGGGCGCCGATCAGCTGATGGATGCCAAGCTCAAGGCACAGTTCGCCAAGAGCTTCCCCGAAGCGGCGCTGAAGAACGTCAGGTGGTATCCCGCCGTGCCGGCCGGGATCGAGGATATCGAAGGCAAGGTACTCGACCGCGTCAAAGCGGCGAACTGACGCATTGCCCGAGGCAGGCGACCCTCGCGCCGTAACGGGCGCGGGGGCGCGCTACCTGACGACCGTACCCATGGCGACGCCGGATCTCGACCTCGAAGTCGATCGCGTCAGCAAGCATTACGGTACGCACCGCGCGGTCGACGATCTGTCGCTTGGCGTTCGCCGCGGCAGCTTCTTTTCCATACTCGGACCGTCCGGCTGCGGCAAGACCACGCTGTTGCGGCTGATCGCTGGATTTCTCGAGCCGGACTCCGGTGATGTGCGCATCGGCGGCCACTCGATGCGGGGCGTGCTTCCCAATCGCCGGCCGGTGAACATGGTGTTCCAGCACCTCGCGCTTTTCCCGATGATGTCGGTCGGCGAAAACGTCGGCTACGGGCTCGCGCGCCGTGGCGCCGCCCAGCCGCTGATCCGCGAACGCGTGGCGACGATGCTCAAGCGGGTCGGGCTGCCGGGCGCAGAAGCCAAGCGCATCGACCAGCTCTCCGGAGGGCAGAAGCAGCGCGTCGCGATTGCGCGAAGTCTCGTGCTCGAGCCCACGCTGCTGCTTCTCGACGAACCGCTGGGCGCGCTCGATCTCAAGCTTCGCGAGCACATGAAGATCGAGCTCAAGCAACTGCAGGCGGACTTCGGCACGACGTTCGTGTACATCACGCACGACCAATCCGAGGCGCTGGTGCTCTCCGATCACGTGGCGGTGATGAGTGCGGGCCGCTTCGAGCAGGTCGGCACGCCGCGGAGCTCTACTATCAGCCGCGCACGCCGTTTGTTGCTGCCTTCGTCGGCAGCAACAACCGTCTCAGGGGGACGGCGATCAGAGCCGACGCTGATCTCGTCGAGATCGAGAGCGCACAGGGATTGACGCTTCGGGCACGCCCGTCCGGCGCGATCGCGGTGGGCGATCCGGTCGAGGCCTTCGTCCGGCCGGAAGTCGTGAGCCTCGCCCGTGATGGAGCGCGGCTCGGGGCGCCGGTGCAGAGCTTCGCCGGCCGCGTCGAGAGTCTGCTGTTCGACGGCGCGAACTCGGCGGTGCTTTTGCACGAGGAGCGTACCGGCACCGAGTTTCGGATTGCGCTGCCGCAGACCGGGCAGCTCGCCGATCTTCGCGACGGCGAAAGCGTGGCGTTCGGATTCGATCCGCAGCGCGCGGTGTGCTTCAAGGGCGCATGACCGACACGGCAACGGTCGATCTCGCGGCGCCGCACACCCGGCTGGCCCTCTTCCTGCTGGCCGCCCCGGCGCTGGTGTGGCTCGTCGGCCTGATCGTGTTGCCGCACGTCGACCTCGCGGCGCTGTCGCTGCGAGCGCGCGTGGCGCCGCGAACCTACGAGTTCAGCTTCGATAACTACCGCACGTTCATCGATGAGCCGCTGTACTGGCACACCTTCGTACGCACGGCGGCCATGTCGATCATCGCCACCGCGTGCACGCTCGCGATCGGCTTTCCGACCGCGTGGTACATCGTCAAGATCGCGCGCGGACACGCCAAGTCCGTCCTGCTCGTCCTTTGCCTGATCCCGTTCTGGGTGAGCGAGACGGTGCGTACGCTTGGGTGGATGATACTGCTGCGCGAATCGGGGGTCGTGCCGCAGCTCCTCGTCGCGCTGGGAATCACCGCGCAGCCGGTGGAACTGCTCTATCGTGACGCGACGATCCTGGTCGGGTTGGTGTACACCTCGTTGCTGTTCATGGTCGTGCCACTGGCGAACGCGCTGGAGAGTCTCGACGACGCCTTGATCGAGGCGGCGTACGACCTCGGCGGCAATGCCTGGTCGATTCTGCGCCAGATCGTGATTCCCCACGCCGCGCCGGGGATTGCCGCAGGCTCGATCGTCGTGTTCATGCTCACGCTCGGCAACTATCTGACGCCAACGCTGCTCGGAGGCAAGAACTCGCTGTGGTTCACCGAGCAGATCTACGCCCAGTTCATCACCCGGTTCAACTGGGAACAGGGCGCGGCGTTCGGCTTTCTGCTGTTGATACTCTCTACCGCCATTGTCTGGCTGGGTCTTGCGCTGACCGGCCAGCGCTTTGGCGACGTGATGCGCCGCGCATGATTCATTCTCTGCCGAGGTCGGTCTTCGCACGCGCCGGGTTCGCGTCCTACGTAACGTGCTTCTTCATCTTCCTTTTCCTGCCGCTCGTCGTTGTCGCGGTGTTTGCGTTCAACAATGCCAACTACCCCGCCCCGCCGTGGCGCGGGTTCACGCTCGACTGGTTC
>VBCL01000191.1:10096-14852 GCA_005888865.1 Betaproteobacteria bacterium
CTGTTCGCGGACCCGCCGTTGCTCGCAAGCCTGGGGGCCAGCGCGATCGTGGCGGTGTGGGTGACGCTGTTGTCGGTCGCGGTCGGTGCGGCCAATGCGTTCCTGCTCGAACGCGCGCGCTTTCGCGGCAAGTCGCTGCTTGCGCTCGCCATGCTGGCGCCGCTGGTCATCCCGGGCGTGATTCTCGGCATATCGATCCTGGCGTTCGCCAGCCGGCTGGCGCAGTTTGCCAACGATTTCCTCGATGTGGAGCTCGAGTTTCTGCGCCCCGGGCTGCCTCTGGTCGTGATCGGTCAGTTCTCGTATATCGTGTCGATCGCGACGCTGATGATCGCGGCGCGGCTCAAGCGCTTCGACACGACGCTGGAAGAAGCAGCGTTGAACCTCGGCGCCTCGAGAGCAGGAGTGCTGCGCACGATCACGCTGCCTTATCTGCGGCCCGCGCTCGTCGGTGCGGGTGCGATCGCGTTTCTGATGTCGTTCGAGAACTTCAATACGACCCTGATGCTGGTCGGATCCGATCCGCCATTGACTGTTATGATGTATGGCCGCATGCGCGAAGGCGCGTCTCCGGTGCTCAACGCCGTGAGCCTTTTTCTGATGGTCGCCTCGGCGCTGCTCGCACTGGCGCTGCTCCGGCGGCCGGACGTCCCGGCGCGCGCAGCACCGTAGGGGCGTGCGCGCTCAGCGAGGCTAAGGCGGCTCGCAAGGACCCGCGCATGCGCTAAAGCCGGCAATGACCGAGGGAGTTTGGAGGATGGCAGTTACCGATTCGGAAGGCACGACTTTCCCGCGGCTGCTTATGCAGCACGCCGCCGAACGCGGCGAGCGTCCCGCGACGCGCGAGAAGGATCTCGGCATCTGGCAGACCTGGACCTGGGCGCAAGTCGCCGCCGAAGTGCGCGCGCTCGCCTGCGGCCTCGCCGCGCAGGGTTTCAGGCGAGGTATGCATCTCGCCACAACCGGCCGCGCCTTTATTGGTCGATGACCGCGGCGCAGGCCCTCGGCGGCATCGCGGTCCCGATGTACCAGGATGCTCCCGCGGCGGAATTCGTCTACGTGCTCAACGACGCGCAGATCGCGTACGCCGTCGTCGAGGACCAGGAGCAGGTCGACAAGATGCTCGAAGCGAAGCCGCAGGTGCCCACACTCGAGCACATCTACTACGACGATCCACGCGGGTTGCGCAACTACGAGGGCGTGACGAGCTTCGAGCGGCTGCTCGAAATCGGCCTCGACTTCGATCGCGCGCACCCCGCGTTCTTCGACGCCGAGGTCGCCAAGGGTCGGCCCGACGACGTCTCGATCATGCTCTACACCTCGGGCACGACCGGCAAGCCCAAGGGCGTGTGCCAGACCCACAACGCGTTCATCGTCTCGGCGCAGGGCGGATGCGGCTTCGACAAGCTCGGACCGCACGACAGCATTCTCTCCTACCTACCCATGGCGTGGGTCGGCGATCATTTGTTCTCCTACGCGCAATGGCTGGTGGCCGGGTTCACGATCAATTGTCCCGAATCGGGCGAGACCGTGATGATCGATCTGCGCGAGATCGGGCCGACCTACTATTTCGCGCCGCCGCGGATCTTCGAGAACCTGCTCACCCAGGTGATGATTCGTATGGAGGATGCGAGCGCGCTCAAGCGCTGGCTGTTCCGCCATTTCACCGAAGTTGCCCGCCGTTGCGGCCCCGACATTCTCGACGGCAAGCCGGTCGGCGCGTGGGATCGACTGCAGTACGCGCTGGGCAACGTTCTGGTCTACGGGCCGTTGCGCAACGTGCTTGGCATGAGCCGCATCCGCGTCGCGTACACCGCCGGCGCCGCGATCGGACCCGACTTGTTCCGCTTCTATCGCTCGATAGGCGTCAATCTCAAACAGCTCTACGGCTCGACCGAGACCTGTGCTTATGTCTGCCTGCAACCCGATGGCGGAGTCAAGTTCGATACCGTCGGCCAGGCCGCCCCGAACGTCGAAATCAGGATCGCCGAGAGCGGTGAGGTGCTCGTGCGGGGGCCGATGCTGCTGAAGGAGTACTACAAGCGGCCCGACGCAACCGCAGAGTCGATCGACGCGGAAGGCTACTTCCACACCGGCGACGCCGGCTTCTTCGAGGAGAGCGGCCAACTCAAGATCATCGATCGGGCGAAGGACGTCGGCAGGATGTCGACCGGGGCGATGTTCGCGCCCAATTACATCGAGAACAAGCTCAAATTCTTCCCGCACATCCGCGAGGCGGTTGCGTTCGGCAACGGCCGCGACTACGTGTGCGCGTTCATCAACATCGACATGGGGTCGGTCGGAAACTGGGCCGAGCGCCGGGGCATCGCCTACTCAGGCTACACCGATCTCGCGGCAAAGCCCGACGTGTACTCGCTCATCCGCGAGTGCGTCGAGCAGGTGAACGCCGAGCTGGCCGCCGAGAGCGGCCTCGTCGACTCCCAGATCCGTCGGTTCCTGATCCTGCACAAGGAGCTCGATCCCGACGACGACGAGCTCACCCGCACGCGCAAGGTGCGGCGCGGCTTCGTCGCGGAGAAGTATCGTGTGCTGATCGATGCGCTCTACGGCGGAAAGAGCGTCCAGCATATCGAGACGCAGGTGAAATTCGAGGACGGACGTACCGGCATGGTCTCGGCGGACCTCGCGATCACCGATGCCAAAACGCTCGCACCGCAGGAAAAACGCGCCGCGTGACGCCGGCGCGCTGAACAACGCGAACGAAGACTCCGCGCTGCTCGTCAAAGCGGCGAAGCCGTCGAAGGCTTCGCCGCGTGAACCCAATTAATCGTTCCTGCCGTTATTCGGTTGCCGGCAGTCGAAATTCGCGGCATCGTCGGTGCTGCCGCTTCCGACGTAGACGGCAGTCTTCGGATACGCGCAGAGCGGACGCGTGCGCAGGATTCCCAGCGCGGGGTTGTCATTGACGTATTTGACCGCCACGACACGCTCGGGCGGCACGCCTTGCTCCACCCAGCGCTCCAGCGCGCTCAAGATGTCGTTTTCCGGGTCATGGTTCAGCGGTCGCGCTTGCGCCAGCGATTGACCGAAGGCGTTTGGACCGGGGCCGCCGCCACAATGGGTCATCCCGGGCGCCATGAACAGCCGGAAGAACGATCGATTGCCTGGATTCGCGTTTGCCATCTGCTCGAAATAGTTGATCGAGCTCAATGCCGAAATTGCAGGATCTTCCCAACCGTGCCACATGATGATCCGCCCCTGGCGATTCCGCTGCCGGAAAGCGCTCAGATCGGGGTTGGTGGCGTTGAACGTTGCCGCTTCCTTGGCGTCCGTAAAGGCGATGTCCGCGTCGAAGTCCAACGATGTGTAGTCCCACACGCCCGGCGCGGGGATCTCGTCGACGATTCGACCGAAAAACGCGTTGCCGAAGAAGGCTTGAACCGACGCCCCGGGGACCGCGGGACCCGTAATCCAAAGCGGCCAGGATCCGGGCGCTCCTGCTGCACTCGTGAAATAGCCTGGGAAGATATGCGCGCCGGTGCGCGGGTTGCTCGGTCCGGCCATGATCTTTTGTACCGCGGTTATTTGCGGTGGCGTAAGGCAACTGGCGCCGTCAGTGCCGGCGGGACAGGCCAACGTGGCGGGATCGAACGAGCATTTCCTTGGATCCTCCACGACCCCGTCGACGACTCCGTCGAGTGCGTCGCATGTTGCGAGCGTGGCCGCCTGGACCGCGGCGAGCTTGCTCGCGCTTACGTACGCACCCGTCGTCTCGAAGAGCGCCTGCTCGTTCCATACGAAGCCGGCGAAGAGATGCGTCCAGTCGTTGGCCGGCGCACCCACGAGCACGCCATCGTAATCTTCCGGAAAACGCTGGACTTCCATCAGAGCCTGACGCCCCCCGTTCGAGCATGAGCTGAAATACGAGTGCTGGATCGGAGCCCCGTAAAAAGCGGTGATGATGTCCTTGGAGCGCGCGGCTTGCAGATGTTTTGCTCGCCACCCGAAGTCGACCACCTTTTCCGGATGGCCCGGCGCGAAATCGGCCGTGCCGCCAACGTGCCCCGTGTCGGTTGAGCCGCCGGCATAGCCGCGCCGGAGTGCATCGGCGATACCGCCATAGTTGATGGATCCGGCATAGCCGCCTTCGCCGGCCGATAAGAACTTTCCGTTCCAGCCGGAGAGCGGCATCCATACTTCGAACTGGATGTTGGAGTCACTCGTTGGCTTGATCGAGCCTGCGACGCGGCAGGCGGCCGTGTCGACCGGTGGCGTGGGGCCTGGTGGATCGAACGTTCCTGCCGGAACTGTCGCGGCAATGGTGATGGTCGTGTCCGTTAGAGCGAGCGTTGCGAGGCTCTCGCATGAAACGGAAGCGGCTGATGCAGTCGCCGAAGCGATTGAAGCGCTCGCAAATATCGCTAACGCGCGAATCGTTATTGCGTCGAACGTCATGATCGTATCCTCCGTAGGGGAACAGCGAATGTTCTCTTCGACTGTCCATCGGCGAAGTTAAACGCTTCGCGGAGGATTTACTGTCGCGCATCAGACAATCACGGCATGGACTACCGTGACCGTCCCTCATGTCGAACCGTGCGCGCCACGTCAGATGCCCTCTTACCCTCCGAGGATCGACGCGGCTATTTCTCGAATCGCTTGAGCCCTTCGAGATCCAGAATCGTGACGTCGCGATAGCCCACGCGCACGAGCCCGACGGTTTCAAGATGCCTCAGGGCCTGGTTTACCCGCTGCCGAGGGAGGCCGACCAGATTAGCCAGTTCTTCCTGTGAAACGG
>VBCL01000192.1:0-2307 GCA_005888865.1 Betaproteobacteria bacterium
TTCGCGTTCTCGGTCGGCATCGGACTCGCGGTCGGTTTCTGGCTCGGCTTCCAGCGTCTCGCCGGCGATACGCTCGAGCCGATGATCGTCGCGATCTACGCGATCCCGAAGCTCACGCTCTACCCGATCCTGCTCCTCGCGTTCGGACTCGGGCTGTCGGCGAAGGTCGCCTTCGGCGTGCTGCACGGTGTGATACCGATCATCCTGTTCACCTTCGCCGCGGTGCGCAACACCAAGCCGATCCTCATCAAGACCGGCCGTGTGCTCAAGCTCACCCCGGGCCAGACCGTGCGCTGGATCCTGTTTCCGGCCGCGGTGCCGGAGATCTTCACGGGGTTGCGCGTGGGCTTCTCGCTCACGCTCATCGGCACGCTGCTCGCCGAGATGTTCGCGTCCCAGCGCGGGCTGGGCTACCTGCTCATGACCGGGATCGGACTGCACAACGTCGAGCAGATCCTGGCGGTGACGCTGCTCATCGTCGTCTTCGCCGCCGCGGTCAGCGTGCTATTGCTCCACGTCGATCACCGCTTGCACCGGCGCGGCTGACCCGCGACTCAGAACGGTTCGCGTCACGCGCCGCGCGCGGCGATCTCCTGGTTGACGACGAAATAGTCGGGCGGCGGCGGTCCCCACACGTAGAATGAATCGGCGAGCGGGTGATCGGCGGCCTGCCACTCGACATCGGCCGGAATGAAGTCGATGCCCGCCGAGTATTCGGCGAAGCTGCCCCACGGATCCCGAACGTAACGGAAGTAGTTGGAGCCGATCACGTGGCGGCCCACACCCCAGCCTTCGCAGAAACCCGCCGCGACCATCTGCTCCATCCCCAGGCCGACCTCGTCCACATCAGGGACCACCCAGCTCGAGTGATGCAATCCCGGACCTTCCGACTTGGCGAACGCCAGCATGTGGTGATCGCTCGAATGCGCACCATGCAGAAACGCGATGATGTCGGCGGAACGATCGGATAGCCGCAAGCCCAGGCTGTCGGAGTAGAAGCGCGCCGAGCGCAGGACATCGGAGCTGAACAGCAGGATGTGCGACAGCCGTCGCGGCCGTACCGTCCCCGCGGCCGACCGGCTGGGCGCTGCGCCCTTCCCTGGCGGGACTATCCGCGGCTCGCTGGACTCCTTGGTGTCCGGCGACGCTTTCGGCGCGTCCAGCATCTGCACCGCCGTGCCGTCGGGATCGCGGAACCAGACACCGGTCTCGTCGGCGAGCGGATGGGGCTCGGTCGTATGAATGCCGAGCGTGTCCAGATGTCGCTTGAGGGGATCGAGGTCTTCCGGATACGCGGCGAAGCTCAGGTATTGCAGTTTCTTGGGACCGGTCGCGCGATAGACGGATCCCCAACGATGCGGATGACCGAAGGTGTAGAGGTCGATGCGCTGTCCGTCGCGTCTCACGTCCAGGCCGAACGCGGTATAGAACCGAGCCGCCTCCTCGAGGTCGGGCACGGTGAACACGAAGCGATGCAGCGAATGCACGGCGGTGACGCCGGTGCGCCGCGGCAGCGATGTCGAAAGCCGTTCCATGGAATCCTCCTGCGGATCCGATCCGGCTCCTCGGGTGCCGCCGGATCGCTGATCCTATTATGACCACTTTCCGGGGTTCTGCAAAAGGCGGCCCCCGCGCGCCTGCCTATAGCAGGCTAGTGCGCTCCGCCCGCGCCCTGAGCAGGCTGCCCCTTCACCGGCCGCGCCAACCAGACCACCCCGATCAGCAACACGAACAGCCACGCCGAGCCCGCCTGGACGTAGTGCGTGCGCATGAACTGCTTCAGACTCCGGCACAAGTCGTGCGCGGCGAGCGTCTGTCCGAGCGAACAGATATCGTCGCGCTCGCCTTCGACGGTGAGGAGCGCCGTGCGGCGGATCGCGGCCGGGTTCACGCGACGTCCGCGCCAGCGAAGCTGTCCGCGCGCCAACGCATATTCCTGGAAGATGACGCGCACGGTTTCGAGGTAGAACTCCGAGGGCAGGTCGGAGACCGCGAAATACTCCTGGTAGAAGCTGCGCGTCGCGCCCGCCCTTTCCATCTCGCCGTTGATCAGGTCCTCGTACAGGCCGCGGAAGGCGTTCACGTGGCGCTCGAGATTCATGTTCATGAAGGCGGCGAGCTGGAGAAATCCCGGATACACGCGCCGCAGCGCGCCGGCGTGGCGCAGCGGCACGATGCCGATGAGGTTGCGCTCGAACCATTCGATCGAGCGGTCCGATGCGAGCTTGTTGACCTCGGTGGGAGCCACACGGCAATCGATCGGCCCGGCCATGAGGATCAGGCTCGTTGGAGTCGCCGGGTGGTCGT
>VBCL01000192.1:2323-7621 GCA_005888865.1 Betaproteobacteria bacterium
GAGCGCGGCCACGCAGGGCTGACAGACCGCCATCAACGAAGCTCCGGGGCCGATCACGCCGAGGAAATCGATGACGTGTGCGATGTTCTCTTCGAGGCCGAAGCCGCCCGCGCTCACCGGCACGTCGCGGGCGTTGTGCCAGTCGGTGACGTAGACGTCGTGCTCGGCAAGCATCGTGCGCGCGGTGTCGCGAAGCAGTGTCGCGAAGTGCCCGGACATCGGCGCGACCAGGAGCACGCGCGGCTGTGGCGCCAGAGTGTCTTTCCTGAAATGGAGCAGCGTCGCGAAGGGCGTGCGGTGTGCGACTTCCTCGGTCACGGGCACGTCGCGGTCGCCGATGCGGACCGTGCAGATCCCGAACTCGGGACGGC
Source organism: Betaproteobacteria bacterium (assembly GCA_005888865.1). Classification (GTDB taxonomy): domain Bacteria; phylum Pseudomonadota; class Gammaproteobacteria; order Burkholderiales; family Casimicrobiaceae; genus PALSA-1003. The sequence goes on from VBCL01000192.1 coordinate 2,695, forward strand.
GATGCGTGAGCTTCGCGACCGAAAAGACTTCGCAGGCTGCGGCAAGCTTGCGCATCGCCGGATTGTCGGCGGGCCCGTCGCGGGCCTCGTTCAGAATGGGCAGCGCCGCGTCGGCCAGAAACCGCAATGGCCAGACCAGGTCCGTTTGCGCCTGATACGCCTGGTACATCATCCGCGTGTCGGACAACATCGCGGGTACACCGTGAAGGCTGGACGTCATCGGCGCCGTTGGCACAGGGTTTGCAATCGAATCAGCGCCGATCATCGCCGCCTTCGCCGAGGAGTTCCCGCGCTGATCCGAGACAGGAGACATTCGCCGTGAGTGAAGCCACGTTGACCATCAGCAGCAAGAATTATTCGTCCTGGTCACTGCGCGGGTGGCTGCTTGCGCGATTCGCCGGACTGCCCTTCGAGGAGATCGTGGTCCCGCCCGACGACGCCGACGCGCGCAAGGAGCTCCTGCTGTTGTCGCCTTCGATCCTCGTACCGCGCCTGACGCACGGCGGAGTCAAGATCTGGGACACGCTCGCCATCGGCGAATACCTGAACGAAATCAAGCCCAGGGCGGGTTTGCTGCCCAGCGACCGCGCAGCGCGGGCGCATTGCCGCGCGGTCTGCGGGGAAATGCATTCCGGATTTAGCAGCCTGCGCTCGGCACTGCCGATGAATCTGAAGCGGGTCTTCCACGGCCACAAGGTCTGGTTGCGCGCGCAAGCGGATATCGATCGCATCACGACGATCTGGCGCGACTGCCTGAAGCGCTACGGCGGTCCGTACCTGTTCGGCAAGCGGTCGATGGCCGACGCCATGTACGCTCCGGTCGTCACTCGTTTCGTGACCTACGAGGTCAAGCTCGACAAACCGTGCACCGCGTACGCCGGGGAAATCATTCGGATGCCGGAGATGATCGAATGGACCGCCGCGGCGCAAAAGGAGCCCGACGAGATCGACGAGCTCGACATGGAGTTCTAGCGTTTCGCGCTCCCGAGCGTGTCACCGGGTTTTACATGCGAAAACTCGAGTGTTGTCCGATCGAGCACGTGCCCTCCCCTCGATCGAGCAACTGCAATGGGCATGCCAGCCGGTCAAAGCGGCCCGCGGGCCGCGAACCGCGAAGCAAATGAACGCATTGAGCCGGAGCCATCGCGGATCGACGCGATCGAGTGTGCCCGCCGCGCACCAATGCGAACGCTTCCTGTCCGGTGGCGCATCGATCTGGTGCGTACCGGGATACCTCCCGCTAGTGCGCTCCGCCCGCGCCCCGAGCAGGCTGACCCTTCACCGGCCGCGCCAGCCAGACCACCCCGATCAGCAACACGAACAGCCACGCCGAGACGTAAAAGATATCGTTGGCCGAGAGCATGAACGCCTGCTGGTCGACGAGCCGGTTCATCGCTTCGTAGCTTTGCTCCGGCGTGAGGCCGCCGGATTGAAGCGTCGCGAGCGCCTGGGTCGAGTTTGGATCGTAGGCGGTGATCCGCTCGACGAGCTGGGCGTGATGCAGCGTGGCCCGCCGATCCCACCAGGTGGTGACGATCGAGGTTCCGAAGGCGCCGGCCGTGATGCGCGCAAAGTTGAACAAGCCGGACGCCGACGGAATGTGCTCCGGCGCCAGGCCCGACATGCTCAGGTTGATCAGCGGAACGAAGAACACCGCCACCGCCGCGCCCTGGATGATCGTCGGCACGAGGAGCGTGAAGACGTCCGCCTGCGTGTTGAACCACGAGCGCATCAGCAGGACGACCGCGAAGATGACGAACGACGCGGTCGCGAAGACGCGCGGATCGACACGGTTCATATATTTGCCGACCACCGGCATGAGCAGGATCGCGAGCACGCCGACCGGCGCCAGAATCATGCCGGCCCACGTCGCGGTGTAGCCCATGTACTGCTGCAGCCACAGCGGAAGCAGCACGACGTTGCCGAAGAACGCGCCATAGGCGAGCGACATCGCGAGGCTGCTCGTCCAGAAGTTGCGGCGCGCGAACAGGTGCAGATCGACGATCGGGTGCCGCTCCGTCAACTCCCACACGAGGAACAGCACGAACCCGACCACTGCGACGATGGTCAGCGTCACGATCTGGCCCGATCCGAACCAGTCGAGATCCTTGCCCCGGTCGAGCACGATCTGCAACGCGCCGACCCAGAGGACCACCAGTCCCAGCCCGATGCCGTCGACGGGCACCTTGGCGGTCGGCGTCTCTCGTTTGCGGTAGATCATCCAGGTGATTGCAGTCGCTATGAGGCCGACGGGGATGTTGATGTAGAAGATCCACGGCCAGGAGATGTTGTCGGTGATCCAGCCCCCGAGCACCGGTCCCACCACCGGCGCGACCAGTGTTGTCATGGCCCAGATCGCGAGCGCGGTGCCGGCCTTCTCCTTGGGGAAGCTCGCCAGCAGCAGCGATTGCGACAACGGAATCATCGGACCGGCGACGGCACCCTGAATCACGCGGAAGACGATGAGCCAGGCAAGCGTAGGTGCGAGCGCGCACAGAAACGATGCGATCACGAACAACAGGGTCGACGCGACGAACAGCCGGACCTGGCCGTAGCGCACCGTCAGCCAGCCGGTCAGCGGCAGCGAGATCGCGTTGGCCACCGCGAACGAGGTGATCACCCACGTTCCCTGGTCGGGCGATACGGCGAGATCCCCCGAGATGGCCGGGATCGACACGTTGGCGATCGACGTGTCGAGAATGTTCATGAAGGTCGCGAGCGAGAGCGCGATGCTGCCGAGCGCCAGTGCGCCGTCGGTCAGCGGCGACGGTGCTGCAGGAGCCGGGGGATTCGAGGCCATGGATGCCAGGCGTCAGAACGCGCTCTTGATCACGCCGCCGTCGACCCGGAGCGCCGCGCCCGTTGTCGCCGAGGCGAGCGGGCTCGCGACGTAGGCGACGAGCGTGGCGACCTCGGCGGGCGACGCAAAGCGCTTGATGAGCGAGGTCGGCCGTACCTTCTGGAAAAACTCCGACTGGAACGCCTCGAACGACTTGCCCTCGGCTTCCGCGAAGGCCTGGACGAATTCCTCCACGCCCCGCGAACGCGTCGGCCCCGGCAGGATGCTGTTCACGGTGATGCCCGTGCCGGCCAGCGCTTCGGCGAGTCCGCGCGAAACCGCGAGCTGCGCCGTCTTGGTCATGCCGTAATGGATCATCTCCACAGGAATCTGCACCGCGCTCTCGCTGGAGATGAAGATGATGCGGCCCCAGTTGCGCCGTTTCATCGCCGGCAGATACAGCCGCGCGAGGCGCGCGCCGGACAGCACATTGGTGTCGAAGAAGCGCCGCCAGTCGGCGTCGGTGATTTCCTCGAACGCCTTGACCTCGAAGGTCCCGAGATTGTTGACGAGAATCTCGACGTCCGGATGACGCCGCGCGAGAGCCTCGGCCACGGCGGCGTCGGCGAGGTCGCCGGCGAAACCCGACGGCGCGCCGCCTGTGGCCGCTTTCAGTTTGGCGACCGAAGCGTCGACCGCGGCCTGCGTGCGCCCGTTGACGATGACGCGCGCGCCTTCGCGGGCGAGCGCCTCCGCGATCGCGTATCCGATGCCCGCGGTACTGCCGCTGACAAGCGCGAGCTTACCGGTGAGTTGAAGATCCATATCTATCCCGCGGTCGGTGATTAGTTGACGCTGGCGGCGCGGCCGGTCGCAGCGGTCGTGGATTTCGCGCGATCGGGTTGTGCGAAGCGATCGCTCGTCGCGTCTTCGCGGCCGCGGCCCTGCGCCAGCCGCGACGCTTCGCCCTGGTTGGCAGCGATGATCGCCTTCACGCGCTGCTCGGCGATCTCTTCCTGCGTGCGGAACACGTCGGTTGCATACGCCGGAGCGGTCTGCGCGAGCTGCGGCAAGCGGTCGCCGCTGCGGTCGTGCGTATCGACTTCGACCTGCATCGACAAGCCGATCTGCAGCGGATGCGCCGCGAGCTCCTGCGGATCGAGCAGGATGCGCACCGGCACGCGTTGCACGATCTTGATCCAGTTGCCGGTGGCGTTCTGCGCCGGAAGCACGGCGAATGCGGAACCGGTTCCCGCGCCGAAGCCGACGACCTTGCCGTGGTACTTCACCTTGCTGCCGTAGATGTCCGCGGTCAGCGTCACCGGCTGGCCCAGCCGCATCGACGCGAGCTGAGGCTCCTTGAAGTTGGCGTCGACCCAGACCTGATCGAGTGGAACGATCGCCATCAGCGCGGCTCCCGGGCTCACGCGCTGCCCGAGCTGCACCGCGCGCTTGGCCACGAAGCCTGCGACCGGTGCGGGCAATGCGGTGCGCGCGAAGGCAAGGTACGCGTCGCGCCAATGCGCCGCCGCATTGCGAACATCGGGATGGTCCTCGATCGTGGTGCGATCGACCCGGGCGCGATTGGCCACCAGCTGCTGCTGCGCCGCCTGCAGCGCCGATTTCGCGCTGTCGACCGCGTCACGCGCGTGCTGCTGCTCCTCGCGCGAAATGGCACCCGAGTTTGCGAGCCGCTCGCGGCGCGCGAAATCCTCGTTGGCCCTGGTCAGATCCGACTGGCGCATCTCGAGGGTCGCCTGCAACGACGCCGAGGTCGCGAAAAGGTTGCGCACTTCGCGCACGGTCTTGCCGAGCTGCGCTTCGGCCTGATCGAGCGCGATCTTGGCGTCCGCCTGATCGAGTTGCACGAGCATCTGCCCGGCTTTCACGAATTGCGTGTCATCGGCGCCGATCGCCACCACCGTGCCCGAGATCTGCGGGGTGATCTGCACGATATTGCCATTGACGTATGCGTCATCAGTCGATTGGAAGAAGCGCAGCGCGAGCGCCCAATACGCGCCGTAGGCGATGCCGACCACCGCGAACGCGCCGACGACGATAATCAGCCAGCGCTTACGCGTGGCCTTCAGTGCCGCGGCGCCTTCGGGAGGAGCAGGAGGTTGAGCTTGTTCAGCCATGGCCGTTATC
>VBCL01000219.1:0-455 GCA_005888865.1 Betaproteobacteria bacterium
AGGGTATTTCTTCTCCGAAATTTCAGCGTCAATGCACACTTCGACACTGAGCAACCGATTCAGCGCGCATTCCGAAACGCCCTGTTCGCAGGAGCCAGAAGCGTGGCCCGGCTGCTGAAGCTGCTGATCAAGATCGTTCTCTCGGCAGGTCTGATCTGGTACGCGTTCAGAAATGTGGACGTCGCTGCCGCCATGACCTATCTGCGCGGCGTTCCTTCGTCGGCGGTCGTGGCAGCACTCGCCGTGCTGTTCGTCGGATTCATCATCGCGGCATTGAGGTTGCGGCTGATTTTTCACCTGCTGGGGTATGGTTGCACACCGGTCAAAGCCTTGGAGGTTGTCCTGATCGGGGGGTTCTTCAGCCAGACACTTGTCTCATTCGTCGGTGGAGACGCGATGCGCATCTGGCGGATGGTCGAAGCCAGGACACCGCTCGGCCTCGCGGCCAAAGGCGT
>VBCL01000219.1:549-7422 GCA_005888865.1 Betaproteobacteria bacterium
TCATCGTCGGTCTGCTCGTCGCGATTGCAGCGATTCTCGCATTGTTCTTCACCGGGTTGATGCCAGTTGCGTTGCGGCGTTGGAGAGTATTCCAATGGATCGCCGAGCTCTCCCAGGTCGCGTTTGCCATATTGAGAAACAAGGCTGCCTTGCTCATGCTGGTTGCGCTTTCGGTAGGCATCCATCTGCTCAACGTTCTGGCGATGTACCTGATCGCCCGCGGCCTCGAGATTCAAGTCGGTATTGTGACTGCAGTGGTGCTATTGCCGCCGGTACTCTTGCTGTCGCTACTGCCGATCTCCGTGGCGGGCTGGGGTGTCCGCGAGGGAGCCACGGTCGTTGCATTGAGCCTGGCTGGAGTTCCCTCCTACCAGAGCCTCGCACTCTCGATCTGTTTCGGCTTATGCGCGCTTGCGATCAGCCTTCCGGGGGGCGTGCTTTGGCTCGTGAGCCGGGGCAAGATTCCGACCGATAGCGATGCGGCCCTGGGTCTGCGAACCAGGAAACAATAGTCGCGATCCACGCGGATCCAATTGCGCTGGTCGCAGCGACCTCCTTGTACGGCCAGGGCATTACGTTTGGTCGCGTGTCGGCCGCTAGCGGCGACTCGTCTCGCGCGATCCCCACGCTGCGCGTGGGGCGACCGGCGACGCTGCGGGCTCGCGCCGCTACTCGAGCTTGCCTACTCGCCGCACGGCCTCGCCGAGCTTCCGGGCATCCGCTTCCCAGAAACGCTGCATCTCGGGCGCGTCGAGATACTGCACCGGCGTCTCGACGGCGGCCAGCGCGGTAACGAATGCCTGATCGCAGGTCACCGCGCGGGCCGCTTCGTGCAACTTCGCAAGCACCGGCGCGGGCGTTCCTGCCGGCGCGAAGAGCGCCGACCATTGAAAAAATACGGCGTCGACGCCGCTTTCGGAGAGCGTCGGCACGTCGGGCATCGAGGCGAGTCGCTTGTCGCCCCACGATGCAAGCACGCGGACTTTCCCCGCCTTGACGTGCTGAATCACGGTTGACGGACCCGTCGAGATCGCATCGACGTTGCCGCCGAGCAATCCAACGACCGCCGGGCCGCCGCCCGTGTAAGGCACGTGCAGCAGCTTGATGCCGGCGCGCTCGGCGAACATCTCCATCGGCATGTGCATCGTGCCGTAATTCCCCGATGAGCCGTAGGTGATCGCGCCCGGACGGCGTTTCGCGTCGGCGAGGAACTCCTGCAGCGTCTTCCATGGGCTGTCGGCGCGCACTGCGAGGACGGTCGGATCGGCAGTGAGCCGGGCGATCGGCACGAACTGGTCCAGCGCGTAGAGTGGCGCGCGACCGGTGACCTTGTCCGCCTCGGGCAGGATCGAGATCGACGACAGCGCCAGCAACAGCGTATAGCCATCGGGCTTGGCCTTGGCCACATAGCCCATGCCGATCCCGCCGCCCGCTCCGGGCTTGTTCTCGATCACGACGGGCTGCTTGAGATAGCGGCTCATCGCATCGGCCGCCGGACGCGCCACGATATCGGCCACGCCGCCCGGCGGAAACGGGACGACCACGGTGATCGCCTTCGAGGGATACGTGTCCTGCCCCCATGCCGGCACGGCAAGCCACGCAGCGGTCGCCACGATCCCCAGCGATCGGCCCAACGTGAATTCGCAGGTCATCCCTTCCCTCTCCTTTCGACTGCACGTCGCGTCCTACGCGACATGGTGGTATTCCTGATCCGGCACACCGCTTGACCGGGTGGCCATTGCGCGCAGCCGGTGCTTCAGGATCTTGCCGGTCGCTGCGGTCGGAAGCGCCGGCAGGATCACGACCTCCGCGGGACGCTTGTAGGGCGCGAGTCGTTCCGCGGCGAAGCGCGCGACCTCTTCCGGCGTGGCCGTCCCTCCTGGCGAGAGCTCGACAAAGGCCACGACCTCCTCGTTGCCGTCGACCGGGCGGCCGATGACGGCCGACTGCGAAACCGCCGGATGCGCGTTCAGCACCGATTCGACTTCGATCGGGTAGACATTGAATCCGGAACGGATGATGAGCTCCTTGGTGCGGCCGACGATGAACAGCGCGCCGTCGGGATCGCGGCGCGCGATGTCGCCGGTGTTGAGCCAGCCATCGTGATCGATGGTCCGTGCCGTCAACGCCGGATCGCGATAGTAGCCCCGCATGACGTTGGGCCCGCGCACCCAAAGCTCTCCGGGCTCGCCCTCGAGCGCGTTGCCATGGCGCGGGTCGACGAGATCGGCGATGCGCATGTCGAGCCCCGGCAGGAGCATTCCCACCGAGCAGTCGTCGCGCGGCGCATCGAGGCGTGTGTGCGCGATTGTCGGCGACGCTTCCGTCAAGCCGTAACCGTTATGCAGCGGCGCGCCGAAGGCGCGCTCCGCGTCGGCCTTGAGCGCCGGGGTAAGCGGCGAGCCGCCGGCATAGCAAAGACGCAGCGCCGGCGCGTCCAGCAGCGCCCCGCTCGATCGCATGAAGTCGAGAAGCCTTGCGTACATCGACGGCACGCCCTGCAGTACTGTAATGCCCTCCTGCGCAAGCGCGCGCAGCATCGCCTGCGGCGAGTAGCGCGGCTCGAGGTGAACGCACGCGCCCGCGAAGAGCGTGCCGAGGCACACCGACGCCAGGCCATAAACATGGGAGATCGGCAGCACGCCGTAGACGAGATCGGATTCGACCAGCATGCGCAGTGCGCTCGACAGCCGGGCGATGTAGAGCAGATTCCGATGCGTCAACATGACGCCCTTGGGGTCGCCCGTCGTGCCCGAGGTATAGAGGAGTGCCGCCACCTGCATTGCCGGGTCTTCGCTGACGGGTTCGGGCCGACACTCATCGTCGCTGCAGCCAAGCATCAGATCGCCTATTGCCGCGGGATTCCACGGCTCGCTGGCACCGTGCCGCGCCGCATGCGCCGCGGCATCCGGCGAGACGTGGGTAAGATAGACGACGCGACGCGGCGCGCAGTGCGCGCGAATCGCGTCGATCTCGCGTGCGGAGAGGCGCGCGTTGACCGGGACCGCCCAGGCGTCGAGCCGGGCCGTCGCGAGCAGCACGGCGACGAACGCCGCGCAGTTCTCGCCGACGATGAGCACACGGTCCCCGCCGCGTATGCCGAGAGCGGCGAGATCGGTCGCGCAACGCTCGATCGCCACCGTCAATTCGCTATAGGTCCAGACGCGCTGCCCTTCGCGCAGTGCGGAAGCCCCGGGAGCGCGCGTGGCCTGCAGCGCCGGGATGTCGCTGATCCGCCGCGGAAGCGCTGCAAGCACCCGCGCCATGTCCGCGAGCTCGCGCTCGACGGCAGCGAAGCGCGCGGTCTCGGGCGCCACACCCGTCCCGGCGCTCATCGCCGTGCCTCGCGGATCATGTTGCGCGCGATCACGAGCTGCTGGATCTGGCTTGTCCCTTCATACAGGCGGAACAGCCGCACGTCGCGGTAGAAGCGCTCGATCGCGTAATCGGCGATGTAGCCGGCGCCTCCATGGATCTGCACCGCGCGATCGGCCACCCGCCCGCACATCTCGGAGGCGAAGAGCTTCGCGCACGCCGCCTCGGTGCCCACATCGTGGCCATCGTCGCGAAGGCGCGCGGCGTCGAGCACCATGGAGCGCGCGGCATAGATCTCGGTCTTGCTGTCGGCGAGCATCGCCTGCACGAGCTGAAACTCCGCGATCGGCTGCCCGAACTGCTTGCGCTCGATCGCGTAAGCCAGCGCATCGGCGAGCATGCGCTCGGCGGCGCCGACGCAGACCGCCGCGATGTGCAGCCGGCCCTTGTCGAGCACCTTCATCGCCGTCTTGAAGCCCACGCCCTCGCGGCCCCCGATGAGCTGGCTCGCCGGCACGCGGCAATTCTCGAAGATGACGTCGCAGGTGTGCGCGCCACGCTGACCCATCTTGCGATCGGCCTTGCCGAGCGAGAGGCCGGACGTCTCACGCTCCACGATAAACGCCGAGATGCCACGTGCGCCGCGGTCGCCCGGGTCGGTGCGCGCCATGACGGTGATGATGCCGGCCTCGGGCGCGTTGGTGATGTAACGCTTGGTGCCATTGAGCACGTAATGCGCGCCGTCGGCAGCGCGGACCGCACTGGTCGTGAGTGATGCCGCGTCGGAGCCCGAGCCGGGCTCGGTCAGGGCGAACGAGCCGATCAGCTCGCCGGACGCGAGCCGCGGCAGGTAGCGCGCCTTCTGCTCGGGCGTGCCGTCGAGAACGATGCCTTGCGAGCCGATGCCGTTGTTGGTGCCGATGAGCGAGCGAAACGCGGGCGAGGTGCGGCCCAGCTCGAACGCGACGCGGACCTCCTCTTCCATTGTCAGGCCGATGCCGCCGTATTCGACCGGGATCGACAGCCCGAAAAGCCCCAGTGTCTTCATCTCGCCGACGATCGCCGAAGGAATCGCGTCGTCGTCGGCAACCTGCGCTTCGTTCGGAATCAGACGCTCGCGCACGAAACGTGCGACGGACTCCAGGAGCGCAGCGAGCGTGTCGGGATCGCGGATCATCGTGGAAACGTGGGCGGTCTTAAGTCGGATGGGCGCTGCCTGATCAGCGGACCCGAATAGCGCATCGATTGGCATGGATCATAGCGCCACTCGACGCCGCGCACTTGCGCACTGCCGCAATTTCGGTACGATGGCTTCATCGTCCACCAACCCACCGAGGCTTGCGAACATGTCCAAAGGCAAAAAAGGCAGCACCTTCCGCGGCGGCGCTGCGAAACCGGCGCCCGCCAACCCATTGCCGCAAACCGCCCGCCGCCCGACGATGCCGTCGGTACCGCGGGTCGCGCAGCGCACGCGCGCCAGTCCAAAAGGGCGTTGAACTCGGCGCTGCCGCGCCGGTTAACGCGGCGCAATTCCAGGAAGCTCGCCTAGCTCGGCGGGCTCAGCGCGCTCGATCAAGTCCGAGCCTTCGTTATTGGCCGAGTTGACTCGCCGGCTCACCGCGTAGCCCTGCATCCGCTCCGGAGGAAACGGTCGCAGCAACGCCGAGACCGCCGCGGCATCCTGCTCCTTGACGTCGAGCCAGCGTGCGAGATCGGCACGGTCGACGATCGCCGGCATACGATCGTGCAGCTTCTCGATCAGCGGGTTGGATGGCGTGGTCAGGATCGTGAACGATTCGATCGGAGCCGCGTCGCCGTGCCGCCAGCGATCCCACAATCCGGCGAGAAGCATCGGCGCCTCTTCGGCCAGACGGAAGTAGTACGGCAGCCTGCCGTGCGGCGTTTTCTGCCACTCGTAGAAACCGTCGACGGGGACGACGCAGCGGCGGGTCGCGATCAGCTTCCGGAACATCGCCCTGGTAGTCACCGATTCGTACCGGGCGTTGATCGGCTTGACTGCTTTTTTCGGGTCCTCGGCGAACCACGGCACCAATCCCCAGGAGAGCGGCGTGAGCTCGCGACCGCCGTCGCGCGTCGCCCGCGCCACCCACGCCTGCGTCTGCGGCGCGACGTTATAACGCTGCGCCGGCTCGTCGGACGCAGCGCGCAGCATCGCGTCGACGTAACCAGCGTAGCGATAAGGCAAGGTGTGCTGATCGAAGCGGCCACACATGGAACGACTCTAACCCGTAGTATAGTGGCGCCCTGCTGGATTCGTAATCACTCGGTCGGTGGCATGCGCCTGGTCGGAGCTACGATCGTCCGCGACGCCGCGGACATCATCGAAGGCTCAGGACAGGCTTCGACCGGCTCAGAGCGAACGGCTATCCCGGATTCCTACGCGTAATGCTTCCCGAAGCGATTGGCCAGGAAGCGTTCCAGGTCTGCCTCTTCCTGACGCACGAAGCCGCGATCGGGCAGCGCGCCTTCGCGCACCATGTCCACCATCGCGCATACGCCCGCGGCCGTGGTGATCTGGATAGCCGAATACAGGTTCCCGTCGAGCGCCTTGCTGTAGACCTTCTTCGCGAACGATTCCTGGGTGAGCCGATCCTCCTGCATGCCGCTCACCGTGACGAAAACCAGCACCACGTCCTGCCGCGTCATCGGCACCGACGCCTCGAGCACGTCCTTCAGGATATCGCGGCGTTGGCCGAGGCGCAGGTCGCGGATCAGCATCTTGACCAGATCGCGGTGACCGGGATAGCGCACCGTCTTGTAGTTCAGGTTCTCGACTCGGCCCGCGAGGGTGTCGCACAGCGTGCCCAGTCCCCCTGACGTGTTGAAAGCTTCGTAGGCGATGCCGTCGAGCGAGAAGGCTTCGATCTCCTCGAGCGCAAGCGTCTCGCGCAAGTCGCCGTCGATGATCGCCTCGCAGGGATTGCAGTACTCGTTGATGAGCCCGTCGGTGCTCCAGGTCAGGTTGTACTTGAGCGCGTTGGTCGGATAGACGGGCAGCGCTCCCACGCGCATGTGCACGTCGCGCAGCGACTCGAACTTGCGCGTCATCGCATGGGCGAGGATCGAGATGAACCCGGGGGCGAGTCCGCACTGCGGCGCGAGCACGGTCTTCGCGCCTTCGGCGAGCGCCTTGACTTTGCGCGTGCTCTCGACGTCCTCGGTGAGATCGAAGTAGTGCGCTCCGACCGCCACCGCGGCTCCGGCAATCGTGGGCGTGAGATGAAAGGGCACCGCGCTGATCACCATCTCCTGGCCGCGGAGCAGATCGCGAAGCGCTCGGGCGTCGTCGAATCCGGCGCGGATGGTCGTGACGCTGAGCGCCTCGATCGCCTCGAGTCGCTTCGGATCGTGGTCGGCCACGGTCAGGGCGTAGTCGCCGGAATGATGCAGCAGGTGCGCGATGGTTTCGCCGATCTTGCCGGCGCCGAGGAGGATCAGTGGGGTCATGGTCGTTCCCGAGCAATGCGCCGCGTCGCGACGCAGCCACGACTATAAGTCCAAATTCCGTCGAAATACAGGCTGTATTTCGCCGTTTCG
>VBCL01000220.1 GCA_005888865.1 Betaproteobacteria bacterium
GTCAGGCTCGCATGTCCTCAACAACGGGCATCCGACGTTGACCAGCTCGTTCACCGCCTACGGCAGTATTCCCGCGTTGCAAGACGTCGCTGTCGCCAGCGAGTACCGCGACAACGTCACGGCGACCGTCACCTGGTAAGCAGACTTCCGCGCGCCAAGCGCAGGGGAAAGCAGACGGCTTAGAGCGGCCGGACGTTGAGCGCCAGCGGCCAGGCGTAGGTGCCGGGTGTGGCGTTGGAGGCGAGCATGAAGCGGTAACTCAAGTCGAGCGGCAGGTTGCGGCCGTGCTGACCGCGTTCGATGATGGTGCCGCCGTCGGGGCCGAGGTCCGCGCTGCCATTGCTGTTGCTCACGCGGACCGATCTGAAGATCGGCAGCCGGGTGAAGAAATCGATGAAATAGCCCGCCGGGTTGTTCGAGGTGATACGAAGCCGCGATCCGGTCGGGACCTCGACGTAGCCCCGCAGGACATCGCCATCGGTGATGGTGATCTCGGAGGGCTGCTCGACGATCTGGGCAACCGTCTGCGCCGGCACGATCGCAGTGACCGCGATCTGCCCACGCTGCGGCGCCGCGTGCACGGCGGGCGCGATCGTCGACACGGCGAGCGTCGAGCACATCGCCGCGACCGTGATCTGGCGCTGCATGCGCAAGGCCCTGCTGACGATCGTCCGTTTCACGTAGCCCGCTTTAATCAGCTCTTCGCCAAGCCTGCGTCCGCTGGTCTGCTGGCGGGCCAAGGCGGCAGCAAGCTGGTCGCGAGAGATATGCCCCTGCGCGACCAGGATCTCACCCAGCCTCGGCGGCCGGTCTGTGCTGGACGGTTTGTCGGCGCGATCACGCGCGCCGACCGCCCCCATGGGGCTGCCAGTCGTAGGATTGGCTCCATTTTGCGTGCGCTGCTGACGTTTCTCGTCCATCGGGCGGTCTTTGGTGGGGTTCGGTTGACTCACACTACCCGGACGCAAGACACGTGCCCACAGTCGAGGAACGCCCGCCTTAAGATGTACCCCACACCTCCCGCGCAGTTTCGACGATCAGCCGCAGCTTCGCGGCTTGCGACTCACGCGCGATCTCGTTGCCGTGGACCGTGCTCGAGAAACCGCACTGCGGCGACAGGCAGAGCTGCTCGAGCGGCACGACCCGCGCCGCCTCGTCGATGCGGCGTTTGAGCATGTCCTTCGATTCCAGCTCGCCGACCTTGGTGGTCACCAGCCCCAGCACGACCGTCTTGCCCTTGGGAACGAAACGCAGCGGCGAGAAGCCTCCGGACCGCGCATCGTCGTATTCGAGAAAATAGCCATCGACGGTGAGGTCGTTGAACAGCACTTCGGCCACCGGCTCGTAGCCGCCCTCCGCCACCCATGCGCTCTTGAAATTGCCGCGGCAGAGGTGCGTGCAGATCGTCATCCCCGGCGGGCGCCCGGCGATCGCCGCGTTGATCAGCCGCGCGTAGCGCCGCGGCAGCTCGTCGGGGTCGTCGCCGCGCGCCCGCGCACCCTCGCGCATCTTCGGATCGCAGAGATACGCGAGATTGGTGTCGTCGAGCTGAACATAGGTGCAGCCGGCTGCGCCGAGCGCCTTCAGCTCGGCCCCGTACGCCGCCGCGACGTCGGCGAAGAACTCGTCGAGATCCGGGTACGCTTCACGGCTGATCGCCTCGCGTCCGCCGCGAAAGTGCAGCATCGTCGGCGACGGGATCGAGACCTTGGGAGTGCGCTTGGTCGCCGATTTCAGGAACGTGAAGTCCGCGACCTGGATCGGCCGCACATGGCGGACCTTCCTGGTCACCCGGAGCACCGGGGGCGCGAAGTCGACGTCGCCTTTCTTGCCGTGAAAATGCGCGGTCAGCCCGCCCCGCGTTTCCACGCCTTCGAGCTGCTCGAGGAAGTCGATGTGGAAGTAGGTGCGCCGGAACTCGCCGTCGGTGATGCCCTGCAGCCCGACGTCTTCTTGCAGCCGCACAATGTCCGCGATGGCGCGGTCCTCGACGGTGCGCAATTCCGCCTTGTAGATCTCGCCCTTCTGGAACCGTTCGCGCGCAGCGAGCAGCTCGGGCGGCCGAAGGAAGCTTCCGACGTGGTCGGCGCGAAATGGTGGCTGGGTGCGCAAGCTCATCGTGTGCTCACACGCCGGGATCCTTGAAGTTCTCTACCTTGTCGAACTCGACGTTGTAGGGCTTGCCGTCGACCAACTCGCACTTGCGGATGTAGACGTTCTGCACGACGTCGCGGGTCGCGGGGTCGATCGACATCGGCCCGCGCGGACTCGTCCACGCCATGCCTTTCATCGCCTCGACCAGCTTCTCGCCGTCGGTCGCGCCTCCCGTCTTCTTGAGCGCCTCGTAGATGAGGTGGGTGCCGTCGTAGCCTCCGACCGACATGAAATTCGGTCGCATGCCGTTGTTGGCCTTCATGAAGCCGTCGACATACGCCTTGTTCTCGGGCGAGGGATGCGCCGCAGAATAGTGATGCGAGGTGATCATGCCCAGCGCCGGGCGGCCGATCGCCTCGAGAATGTCGTCGTCGAGCACGTCGCCGGGGCCGATAAGGCTGATCCCGGCTTCCTTGAGGCCGCGCTCGGCAAACTGCTTGAGCACCGCGGTGCCCTCGCCGGACGGGACGAAGACAAACAGCGCGTCGGGCTTGGCATCCTTCGCCCGCTGCAGGAAGGGAGCGTAATCCGGATTGCGCAGCGGTGTGCGCAGCGATTCGCTGACCGTGCCGCCGGCATCCACGAAGCGCTTGAGGAACGTCTTCTCGGATTCCGCCCCCGGGGCGAAGTCGGTCACCATTGTCACGACCTTGCGGATCTTGCTCTTCGCTGCCCAGTCGGCGATAGGCGCGGTTGTCTGCGGTATGGTGAATCCCGAGCGAACGATGAACGGCGAGCGTTGCGGAATGACGGAGGTGCCGGCACACATGACCACCATCGCGACCTTCGCTTCGGTGGCGACGGGTGCGGTCGCAAACGCAAGCGGCGTCAACCCGAAGCCGGCGAGGATCGCGATCTTCTCCTGCACGATCAGATCCTGCGCGATGCGTTTGGTCGTCTCTGGTGCGAGGCCGGTGTCGTCCCTGACGATCAGCTCCACCTTGCGCCCTGCAACGGTGTCGCCGTTCTTCTGCATGTAGAGGCGAACCGCCGCCTCGGTCTGCCTGCCGGTCGACGCGAAGGGACCGGTCAGAGGAAGGATAAGCCCGATCTTGACCGCATCGGCGGCGAATGCCCTGCACGGCCACCATGCGCCCGCAGCCACGATCGCACTTCCGGCAAGAAATCGACGACGCGATTGAAGCGAAGCCCCGCGCATTCTTCCTCCTCGGTCCTTTGCCGTTCCTGCGTGTTGCGGTGATGATAGGTGCTGCCGGCGATTTACGCCAGTTTCAGGGAAGGGTCCTAAGGCCCCAGGAAACCGCGACCGTTGGCGGCAAGGCGTCCCAGCAGGGGCGCGGGTTCCCAGAAGGCTGCGCCGAAGCGCTCGCGCAGAGCCTCGACCCGCGCCAGCACATGCGCGATGCCGAGCCGGTCGGCGTAGAACAGCGGTCCGCCGCGGTAGCGCGGAAACCCGTAGCCGGTGAGCCAGACGACGTCGACATCCGATGGGCGCGACACCACGCCTTCTTCGAGGATGTGCCCCGCCTCATTGATCATTCCGAACAGACAGCGCTCGACGATCTCGGTCGGCGGAATCGCCCGCCGCTTGATGCCTCGTTCGCGCGAGTGCTCGATCAACAGCGCCTCGACTGCAGGGTCGGGGATCGGCTTGCGCGAACCCGCCTCGTAGCGGTACCAGCCTGCGCCTGTCTTCTGCCCCAGCCGGTGGGACGCCACCAGCCGGTCGAGGAGATCGCAATCGCGTCCCGGAAGCTCGCGCAGCTGGCGGCGCAGGTTCGCGTTGCGCCAGCCGATGTCCAGACCCGCCAGGTCGCCCACGGCGAGCGGGCCCATCGCAAAGCCGAACTCGGTGAGCGCGCTATCGATATCGCGCGGCAGCGCACCCTCCTCCAGCATGAACAGGCACTCACGCGTGCGCGGCAGCAGCATGCGATTGCCGATGAAGCCATCCTTGCCCTTGCACACCACGCCCACTTTGCGCAGGCGCTTGACCAGCGCAGTGCCGGTGGCGAGCGCGTCGGCGGACGATGCATCGGTGCGCACGATCTCGACCAGCCGCATCACGTTGGCCGGGCTGAAAAAATGCAGCCCGATGACCTCCTGCGGCCGCCGCGTGAAACCGGCGATCTCGGCGACGTCGAGGTACGAGGTATTGGTCGCGAGAAGCGCACCGGGCCTGGCGATCGCATCGAGCTTCGAGAACACCTCGCGCTTGACGCCGATGTCCTCGAACACGGCCTCGATGACGACGTCAGCGTCGTGCGCCGCGTCGATCGAGGCTCCTCCGTCGAGTCGCGCGATGATGGCCGGCACGGCGCTGGAGGCCATCCGCCCCTTCGCGACGACTTCCTCATAGTGCGCGCCGATCCGCTGTTGCGCGCGCGCAAGGGCCGCCGGATCGGCTTCGATCAGCGCCACCTCGAGTCCCGCATCGAGGAGCGCGATCGCGATGCCCTGACCCATCGTGCCGCCGCCGATCACGGCGGCGCGCTCGAGCGCCCGCGGCGACCCGGACGCCACGTCCGCGCCCGGCCTGCCCGCCTCGCGTTCGGCGAAAAAGGCGTAGCGAAGCGCCTTTGATTCAGGCGTCTCGCGCAGCGCCAGGAAATCGGCGCGCGCGTACGCGACCGCATCGGCGAAAGGCATGTCGATCGCGCGGCGAACCGCCGCGACGATCTTCTCCGGCGCGGGCTCGCCGCCGCGTTTACGTGCCGCTTGCAGGTGGCGCTCGAAGACCTCCGGGGTAACGTCGGGTAGAGGTAGGGTCGCCGTGCGTCGTGGGCCCAGGCCCGCTTCGGCGACCCGGCTCGCGAACGCGACGGCCGCGGCGCGAACGTCGCTCTCGACGATCGAATCGGTGAAACCGGCCATCTCGCCCGCTTCGACGGCGCGCGGCCTCCCGTCGAGCATCATGGAAAGCGCCGCATCGAAACCGACGAGCCGCGGCAGACGCTGCGTCCCCCCCGCCCCGGGCAGCAGGCCGAGATTGACCTCGGGCAATCCGATCCGCGTACCGCGTGCCGCGACGCGATAGTGGCATCCGGCCGCGAGCTCGCACCCACCCCCGAGCGCACTGCCGTGGAGCGCGGCGACGACGGGCTTGGCCGCGTCGGCAAAACGCTGGATGACGTCGGTCAGATGGGGCGGCTGCGGCGGGAGATCGAACTCGCGAATGTCCGCGCCCGCGCAGAAGCTCTTGCCCGCGCATGCGAGCACGATCGCCCGAACGGCCTTGTCGGCGATCGCGCCGTCGAGCGCCGCGATGAGTCCGGCACGCACGTCTCTCGACAGCGCGTTGACCGGCGGATTGTCGATCGTGATCAGCGCGACGGCGCCGTCGCGGGAAAGCGACACGAGTGGAGGATCGGCGGACACGTGGGCAAATCCTCGTTGAAAGTCGATCGGCTGCTGGTTGATGCCGACCGCTGGGGGCGCGATCCAGCCGGCGAATCGGCCGGGCTCCGCGATGCGGCCCATCAGCGAGGCGACGTACGCTCGGTCGTCCTCCGTCGGGAGCCAGTTGCGCTCGTTCGCCCGCCATTCATCCTCGCCGATGACGCGTCCGTCGAGCGCAACTCGCGCGCCGGCGAACGAGCCGATGCGGCGGTTGAACCCCTTGTGCGGCAGCATGATCCGCTCTTCGATGCCCTGCTTCTCGAGCACGCGATTCCAGCGGCCCACGCCGCCGATCGTGTCCTTGATGTAGCGGTCGCGCAGCCGCTCGTTGAGGGCATTGAGCGCGGGGACTTCGCGCTCGACGAGCCGGCCTTCGGAGAGCTCGAGCACGGGATAGGTCGCGCCCTCGAGGACGTGATCGTCGGCAATCCTGCTCTCATCGAACCGGCCTTTGAGCCCGGTGCTGTAGAAGATCGCCGCGTTCGACGACACGTCGGCGCCGAAGAGGTCGAGCGTCACGCTGTAATGGAAGTTGAGATAGCGCTGCAGTGTCGGGAGGTCGATCACACCGAGCCGGCGCACGTCGGCAGGATCGTGGACGCCGTGCTGCGCCATCACCTCCGCCGTTCTCTGCAGGATGCGCGCGATCCCCGACTCGCCGACGAACATGTGATGCGCTTCCTCGGTCAGCATGAAACGCGTCGTGCGCGCGAGAGGATCGAACGCGCTCTCGGCGAGCGCACAGAGCTGGAACTTGCCGTCGCGGTCGGTGAAGAAGGTGAACATGAAGAACGCCAGCCAGTCGGGCGTCGGCTCGTTGAACGCGCCGAGGATGCGCGGATTGTCGCGATCGCCCGAGCGACGCTCGAGCAGTGCCTCGGCCTCCTCCCGCCCGTCGCGACCGAAGTAGCGGTGCAGCAGGTACACCATCGCCCACAGGTGCCGGCCTTCCTCGACGTTGATCTGGAAGAGGTTGCGCAGATCGTAGAGCGATGGCGCGGTCTCGCCGAGGTGGCGCTGCTGCTCGACCGAGGCGGGCTCGGTGTCGCCCTGGGTGACGATGATGCGCCGCAGATTGGCGCGGTACTCGCCCGGCACGTCCTGCCACGCATCCTCGCCCTTGTGCGCGCCGAAATGGATCTTGCGATCGGGCTCGCCGGGCTCGAGGAAGATTCCCCAGCGGTAATCAGGCATCCTGACGTAGTCGAAATGCGCCCAGCCCTCCCGCTCGACGCTGATCGCCGTGCGCAGGTAGACCTCGAAATTCGCCGTTGCCTCGGGACCCATCTCGCCCCACCACTCGCGAAACTTCGGCTGCCAGTGCTCGATCGCGCGCTGCAAGGAGCGATCGTCGGCCAGGCCCACGTTGTTCGGGATGCGCTGGTTGTAATCGACGCTGCTCACGCTCTGCGTACCCTTGGGACCGCCCCGCCGACTTCGCTGCGGCCCGCGATTGGACACTTCTTCGACGATATACTATAGGACGCCTGCTGCGACGAGAAGCAGCGCGAGGAGACGCATGGAGTCGAGCCGGGCCGAGGCTCCGCAGCCGTACCGGAGTGCGTGATGCCTTTCGTCGTCGCCGGCGAGCGCCGCCTCGAATATGCATGGTATGGCAGCGCTGACGGCGGCGAGCCGCCGATCGTCATGTTGCACGAGGGCCTGGGCTCGCTCGCGCTGTGGCGCGATTTTCCTCATAGGCTCGCAGAAGCGACGAGGCGGCGAACGCTTGCGTATTCACGCATCGGCTATGGGGCGTCCGACCCAGTCGATGGCCCGCGCGGCGTCGATTTCATGCACATCGAAGCGCTGGAGGCGCTGCCGCAGCTGCTCGACGCGCTGGCGGTCGAGCAACCGGTGCTCTTTGGTCATAGCGATGGCGGCTCCATCGCGCTCATCCACGCCGGTCGCGGGAATCGGCCCGTTTCGGCCGTGATTGCACTGGCGCCTCATGTCTTCGTCGAGTCCTATGGGCTCGAGAGCATCGCCGGGGCGAGGCGCGCGTATCTCGATGGCGATCTGCGCGCGAAGCTCTCGCGCTATCACGCCGACGTGGACAGCGCCTTCTGGGGCTGGAACGACATCTGGCTCCATCCCGATTTCGTGTCCTGGAATATCGAGGCATCGCTGCCCGACATCGCCTGCCCGGTGCTGGCGATCCAGGGGATGGACGACGAATACGGCACCATGGAACAGATCGATCGCATCGGGCGCGGCGTGCGCGACTTCCACCGGCTCGAGCTGCAGCATTGCGGGCACTCGCCGCACCGCGATCAGCCCGAGGCCGTGCTGGCGGCCGTGGCTGATTTCCTCGCGTGATTCGCGTGTCGTTGCGCATCGATACGTGC
>VBCL01000564.1 GCA_005888865.1 Betaproteobacteria bacterium
CGCGAGCGGCGAGTCGCCGAGACCTTGCCGGGTCGCCAGCAGCGCGAGAGTCAAGGGTGCATGGCGCGCGTAGCCGGAGTCGATCAGGACGTTGCCGTCGCGGCCCTTGAGCAGCACCTGGTTCGACGAGAGCCAGTCGCGAACGAAGACATGGACCTGCGGCGGGAGATGGGTGGAGGCGGCGGACACGTGCGCACGCGTGACGTTTGGATCGAACCAGAGAAAGCATCATAACAACCGCCCGGCGTGTCGTCTTCATGGCCACCCGGCCCTGCGCCAGGGAACGCTGGTGCCTTCCGGGGACTGCGCCCCGGGGCGTGTCGTACCCCCTCGTTGTATCATGAGGTACCCATGGAACCGTAGGGGGGACGGTCTATGGGGAGGGGGAACGACGCTTCGGTTGCCGCTGCGCTTGCCGCGTATCGCTCGGGCCGCGCGGCCGACGCACGTGGTATCGCGGAGGAAATATGGAGCGGTTCCTCCGACGCGGCGGCGGCCTGCCTCCTCGCGCTCCTCGAGATGGAGGCCGGTCGCCTCGAGTCGGCGCTCGCCTGGAATGATCGGGCCTGCACTGCCGATCCCCGGGATCCTCGCTACGCGACCCAAGGCGCGCGTCTCGCCACGCTCAAGGGCGATCACGTTGCAGCATTCGACCGCTTCGCTACCTTGCTGCGGTCGGCGCCACGAACAACGGGCGTATGGAGCGAGCTCGTTTTGGCGGCGCGTGCGAGCGGGCAATATCGCGAGGCGAGCGATCTATGCGTCGCCGCATACGACGCGGATCCGACGCTCGCGCCGGCGCTCCAGGCGTTGCTGAACCTGATCCCCGATACGGCCACGGTCGACTCGCCTGCCGCATCGGTACCATTATTGCGTCTGCCGATCAGCGTCGTTGTCTGCAGCGACAGCGACGCGCAATACACGGCGATGGCGGCGAGCTACGGTCATGCGCTCGCGGGCTGGCCGTATCTGCATGGATCGGTGATCTATCCGGACGGCTCGGGCTACCGTGTCACAGCCTATAGCCGCACCGTGCCCGTTGCGCACAGCATCCGCGTCATCGACGGCGTATTCCTGGCGATGAAGCGCGACCGGCATGGCCGTTCGCGGGCTGGCCGTATCTGCATGGATCGGTGATCTACCCGGACGGCTCGGGCTACCGTGTCACAGCCTATAGCCGCACCGTGCCCGTTGCGCACGGCATTCGTGTCATCGACGGCGTCTTCCTGGCGATGAAGCGCGAGATTGCGGTCTCGATCGGGTGGGACGCCGAAGCCTGCGACGGCTTTCACGGCTACGACGTGGATTTCACATTGCGCGCCGCGCAAGCCGGCTTGCGCCTTGCCGTGGCGAGCGATCTCGGCGTCGTTCACACATCCTACGGCAGCTTCGACGCGCGCTGGGAAGGCACCGCCCGAAAGCTGAGGGCGAAACATCCGGAGCTCAACGGCGAACGCAGCAGGGACACGGCCTTCGTCGCGCGGAGCGTGCCCGGCGCCGCACAGGCGATGGCGCTGGTCGACAACTGGGCGAGATTGAATAAGGTTAACTAGGCGAGCCTCCCCAGAAACTCGCGCACCAGCGCGGAGCGCTCCTCGATCGTCGGCGCTGCACGCTCGATGCGCACGCGATCTTGGCCCGCAAAGCGGTGGCGCCCGTCCTTCTGGATCAGCGCAATCAGCTTGGCGCGGGATCGAATGGTGGCTCCGGCGCGAACTGGATCTGTGAGCGCTCCGGGCCGGCGTCGATCTTGGTGACGCCGAGCGGCCTCGCGGCGATGCGCAGGCGATGGCACACGAGGAGCGCCTGGGCGGGCTCCGGCGGCAGGCCGAACCGATCGATGAGCTCTTCCTGCATGGCGGTGAGCTCGGCTTCCGTCCCGCAATTGGCGAGTCGTTTATACAGCACGAGCCGCTCGTGCACGTCGCTGCAGTAAGTCTCGGGCAGCAGTGCGGGCACGTGCAGGTTGATTTCGGTCGTGACGCCGAGCGGCTCGGTGAGATCGGGCTCGCGGCCGGCCTTGAGGGCATCGACCGCGGCTTTGAGCATGTCGACGTAGAGCTGGAAGCCAATCTGCTGCATTTCTCCGGATTGCTCTTCACCGAGCACCTCACCCGCGCCGCGGATCTCGAGATCGTGCATCGCCAGGTAGAAGCCCGAACCGAGCTCCTCCATGAGCTGGATCGCTTCGAGCCGTTTTTTCGCCTGCGTGGAGAGCGCCTCCTCGGGCGGAGTGAGCAGGTAGGCGAACGCCTGATGGTGCGAGCGCCCGACGCGGCCGCGCAACTGGTGCAGCTGCGCGAGGCCGAACCGATCGGCACGGTCGATGATGATCGTGTTCGCCGTCGGGACGTCGAGACCGCTCTCGATGATCGTCGAGCACAGCAGCAGATTGCAGCGCTGATGATAGAAGTCGCGCATAGCGTGCGCTCGGACATCTGTCCATGCGCGATGGCGAGCCGTGCCTCCGGCACGAGCTCACGCAACCTCTCCGCTTTGGTCTCGATGGTCGCGATGTCGTTGTGCAGGTAATAGACCTGGCCGCCGCGCTTGAGCTCGCGCAGCACCGCTTCGCGCACCACACCGGGTGCGTACGGCGACACGAAGGTCTTGATCGCGAGCCTTCGTTCCGGCGCGGTCGCGATCACGGAAAAGTCCCGCAGGCCCTCGAGCGAGAGCGCCAGCGTGCGGGGAATCGGCGTCGCGGTGAGCGTCAGCACGTCGACCTCGGCGCGCAGACGCTTCAATTGCTCCTTGTGCCGCACGCCGAAGCGGTGCTCCTCGTCGATGACGATGAGCCCCAGGCGCTTCAGCTTGACGTCGGACTGAAGCAGCCGGTGCGTGCCGATGACCAGATCGATGCGACCGTCGGCGAGTCCATCGAGCACGGCTTTCGCTTCCTTGCCGGTGCGGAAGCGCGAGAGCTCCGCGAGCTTCACCGGCAGCTCGGCGAAGCGATCGGAGAAGGTCTGGAAGTGCTGCTCGACGAGCAGTGTTGTGGGTACGAGGACGACGACCTGGTGGCCGTCGGCGAGCGCGATGAACGCTGCGCGCAGCGCAACTTCGGTCTTGCCGAAGCCCACGTCGCCGCAGACCAGCCGGTCCATCGGCTTGCCGGTGATGAGGTCCTTGATCACCGCTTCGATCGCTGCCGCCTGATCGGGCGTTTCCTCGAACGGGAATCCCGCGGCGAACGCTTCGTAATCGTGAACATCGAAGCGGAACGCGTGACCCTCGCGAGCTGCGCGCTGCGCGTACAGGTTAAGGAGCTCGGCCGCGGTGTCGTGCGCGCGCTCGGCGGCCTTGCGCTTCGCCTTCTCCCACTGTCCGCTTCCGAGCTCGTGCAGCGGAGCCGCTTCGGGCGCCGCGCCGCTGTAGCGGCTGATCACGTGCAGGCTTGCCACCGGAACGTAGAGCTTGGCGTCGTTGGCATAGAGCAGATGCAGGAACTCGTTCGGGCCGTCGCCGAGATCGAGGGTGGTGAGACCCAGGTAGCGCACGATCCCGTGCTGCTCGTGCACGACGGGATCGCCGATGCGCACCTCGGAGAGGTCGCGCAGCATCGTCTCGACGTTGGAACGGCGCGCGTCGCGCCTGGCTGCATTGCGCGCGACGTCGGCGTAGAGCTCGGCTTCCGTAATCAGGGCGAGGCCACCTTCGGGCCAGATGAAGCCGCGCTGCGCCGGCCCGACCGCGAGCGCCGGGCTCGCGTCGCCCCGGACGAACTCGTCCCAGTCGGCGCATATCGCCGGCTTGAAGCCGTATTCGGCGAAGTACTGCTGCATGGTTTCGCGCCGACCGAGCCCGTCGGCGACGATCAGCACGCGCTCGCGCGTGGAAGTGGCGAAGCGTTTCAGCGCATGCAGTGGATCGCCCGCGCGACGATCGACCTGGAGCGGCGGAGGCGGCTCGGTGATAGGGCGTGGCGGCCGGTCGCCTTCGTGGGGCGTGGCCTCCGCGCCGAGCTCGATCCGGGCAAAGGGCTTGATGGCGCCGTTGAATTCGTCGACCGGCACGAACAACGAGTGCGGAGGCAGCAAAGGGCGTGTCGAATCGCCGCGCAGCAGGCGATAGCGCGCTTCGGTGTCCTGCCAAAAGCGCTCGATCGCCGCCCCGACCGCGCCGTGCACGCACAGCGTGGCGTTTGCCGGAAGATAGTCGGTAAGAATCGCCGTGGCGTCGAAGAAAAGCGGCAGGTAGTACTCGATGCCGCCCGGCGTAATGCCGTTGCTGATGTCGCGATACAGTCCCGATTTCGACGGGTCGCCTTCGAAGACCTCGCGATAGCGTCCGCGGAAACGGGTGCGCGCGGCATCGTCGAGCGGAAATTCCCGCGCCGGGAGCAACCGAATGTTGGGTACCGGATAGAGCGTGC
>VBCL01000221.1 GCA_005888865.1 Betaproteobacteria bacterium
CCTGTTCGTCCGGGAAGATGCGGGTGCCATCGTCGCCCTCGTCGTCGCCGCCGGTCCGGGACTGGTGCTCGCGGCGTTCTTCCATATCGTGCCGATGCTCGCCAACGCCTATGCCTGGGGGCGGCTATTTGCCACGACGCAGCGTCCGAGCGGGAGGGTGCTGTCCTGGGCGACCTGGATTCGGGAGTCGGTCAACGGCCTGTTGCCCGTCGCGCGCATCGGCGGCGAGATCGTCGCCTACCGCATCGTCCGACGCCATGTCGCGCGGCGCAGCGACGTTGCTGCGAGCCTGGTGGCGGACATGACGTTATCGGTCCTCAGTCAGGCGGGATTTGCACTGTTCGGGCTCGCCTTGTTGTTCGCGATGGGCAGGACGTCCACGCTCACCGCGCAACTTCTGGCAGCCGTCGCGGGCATGATTCCGCTGGGCATTGGATTCGTGCTTGCCCAGCGCGCCGGCGCCCTCACCCGCATTCTGGACCGACTCTTCGCAGGTCGGCTCGGTGTTGCGCGCGCCCAGTCGCTGCGCTTCGACCAGGCGCTCGGCGCGATGTACGCGCGGCGCCGGGACGTTGCCGCCTGCCTCGCGTGGCAGCTCGCCGCGTGGGTGCTCGGAGCCGGTGAAATCTGGCTCGCCCTCGCCTTTCTGGGTCGGCACGACAGCATGCTCGATGCGGTCGTGATCGAGGCCTTGATCCAGGCGGTCAGCAGCGCGACATTCATCGTCCCCGGTGCCCTTGGGGTGCAAGAGGGAGGGTTCATCGTGATCGGCGCCGCGCTCGGCATCGACGCCACGACTGCGCTGGCGCTCGCCACAGCGCGGCGGCTGCGCGACGTCGTGATCTTCTTCCCGGGATTGATTGCCTGGCAGTGGGCCGAAGCGCGCCTCCGCGACGCACGATCGGCGAGCGCGGAGGCGCGCTGACTTCTCGCGACCGACCGTCTGCGGATCAACGGTCCGACCGCGGCCCCCCCAATAGCGCCGGCAGGAACAGCAGCGCAGACGCGAGCGTACAGGCAAGCGACAACGCAAGTAGCTTGCCCATGCTCGACGTTCCGGGATGGTGCGACAACCACAGGCTGCCGAAAGCCGTCCCGGTGGTCAGCGCACTGAAAATCACCGCGCGGGTCAGGCTCGATTGCAGCAGCTCGCGTCTTCCTGCTCGCCAAGCCATGACGAAATAGATATTGAACGCCACGCCGATACCGAAGAGCAGCGGGAGCGCAATGATGTTCTCGAAATTGAGCGGCAGGCCGATGGCAACGCAGATGCCGAGCGTGGCCAGCCCCGACAAGCCGAGCGGCGCGAGAGTCAGCAGGACGTCGGCCGGCCGGCGCAGCGCGAGTGCGAGCAATGCGACGATCGCGAGCAGTGCCCACAGCCCGGCCTGCAGAAATGCACTCACGATGGTGCGGCTCGACTCCTGAATCGACACTGGCGCGCCGGTCGCTTCGGGTGCAAGCGCCTGGACTGCACGGACAAAGCGACGTAGCGTCTCGTTATCGTTGGCGTCGCCCCTGGGAAACACCTCGATCCGCACGCGTCCGTCGGCCGCAACCCAGTCGCGCTTGAGATCGTCGGGCAAGGTGGCAAGTGTCACCCGGCCGGCCTGCAAGGCGGCGCGCAATTGACCGAGCGTCGCGACGAAGCCGGGAATCAACTCCGCCCGCACGCGCTCGCGCGATGCCGGCTCGCCCCGCGCAAGCGTCCACAGGGCTTTGGCGAGGCGCGCCGCGGCGGCGGCAAGGGCCGTTCCGGGGTGAACGGCAGCAGCCAGCTCGAGCGAGCGCGCAGTGCGCTCCATCGCCTGCACGATGTCCTCATCATTCGGTGGAGCCTTGACCTGTGCCGGGTTCAGCACCGGGTCGAGCAACAGAGCGGCGTCCTCGATCAGCGCCAGCTTCTCCGCCTGCCGCTCGGGCACGAAGCTCGCCAGGGTAATCGCGTGATCGACTTCCGGCAATTGCTCGAGCCGTTGCGTCATCGCGCCGGCCTCGGCCACAGAAGGCGCAAGTAAGTCGACGCTATTGGGCGTCGTACTCGGATCCTTCGTCAGGTCGAGCAACGTCGCGACCGATTCGACCTTCGCGCTCCTCAGGTGCAGCGGATTGAAGTCGAACTGCAGCCACGGCAACAGAACAAGACTGCCCGCTGCGACGATGCCCGCCACCGCGAGCGCCGCGCGGCGATGTCGCAGTAGGAATCGATCGAGCGGACCGAGCCCGGCATAACCCACGGCTGAGCGCTCGCCCGGTGGACGCGCGAGCGCG
Source organism: Betaproteobacteria bacterium (assembly GCA_005888865.1). GTDB lineage: Bacteria > Pseudomonadota > Gammaproteobacteria > Burkholderiales > Casimicrobiaceae > PALSA-1003. The sequence continues at coordinate 2,272 of VBCL01000221.1, forward strand.
ATCAGCGCGGGGAGCAATGTGACGCTGGCCACGAACGCGACAATCATGCCGGTGCCGGCGATCAACCCCAACTCCGAAACGCCGCGATACTGCGTCGGCAAAAACGCGTAGAAACCCGCCGCGATCGAGGCGGCGGCGAGCGCCAGCGCGCTGCCGACCTCGCCGCCTGCGTCGCGCATCGCGCGCTGCAAATCGCCGCTGGCGTAGCGTTTGGCGCGGTAGCACACGCAGAACTGGATACCGAAGTCGACCCCAAGGCCGACGAAGAGCACGGCGAAAGCCACCGAAATGAGGTTGAACGTGCCGAAGACGAACAGTCCGAATGCCGCCGTGACGATCAGTCCGACCGCCAGGCTCGCCATGATCGCAACGATCAAGCGCCACGAGCGCAGCGCGAGCCACAACAGCGCCACGACGGCAAGAATCATGATCGAGGCATTGAGCGCCGCGCCGTCGGCGAGCGTCGCGAACTCCTCATCGGCGAGCGGCACCGGACCAGTGAGCCGCACTCGGGTCCGAGCGTCGGCGTCGAGGCCGAGCTCGTGCGCGGCGTGGCGAATCGCCGTGCTCGCGGCCTCGCCCGGTTGCAATGCGCTGTAGTCGAGCTGCGGTTGCACGAGGATAAAACGGCGCAGCTCGCGGCGGTCGGGAGGGCGACCCGTGATCAGCGCGCGCCAGGAGAACGCCGGTGACTGGCCAGCGACGATGCCCTCGAATTCTTCCGCGAGCCGCTGCAGAGGCGGCGCGAGCTCATCGAATCGTGCCGGGTCGGCTTGCCCGCCTTCGACGAGGCGCGACAGTGCGTCCATCAACCCGCGCACGGTCGGGTCCGCGGCAAGCATCCCCAGCAACGGTTGCGCGGTGATCAGCGCTTGCGTCGTTTGTGCGACGTCGTCGGTCGACTCGAACAGAAGCCCGGCGCGGTCGAAGAAGGCACCGCCGTCGGGGCGCCACACCGATCGGAAGCGTTGAGGCTCATTGGATAGTCGCGCGGTCAATGTCGCGGTCGCTTGCTCGGCGAGCTCCGGGGTCGCAGCGTCGACGACGACAGCGATCAGATCGGTGCGGTGCGGAAAGGCTGCGTCGAGGATCAGCTCGCGCTTGCGCCAGCTCACGTCTTCGGCAATCAGCTTGGTGGCGTCGGTGTTGATCGCGATGTGGCCCACGACGTACGGGAACGCGCCGGCGCAGGTCGCGGCAGCGACGGCGATCACCAGCCAGGGGCGGTGCGCACAAGCGGCGACGATGCGCACGATGAGGGACGTCATGCGAAGGCCCTTGTCATGCGCACTGCGCCAAAGCCGCCGGACTCATGCTTCCCGGTACCCGAGCAGGAGGAGCCCGATCAACACGAAGCAGGTCGGCCATACCCATCCGCCCCAGCGTCCCTCATCCTCCGGAGCCTTGACTTCGAGCCAGCGCGCCCACCCGGCCGTGACACCCAGGACCGCGATCGGCAGGTGCGTCAGCTCGATCAGCAGTTCCTCTTTCACGTTGCCGAGCGCGTGCGAATGCGTCAGCAACAATGTGGCCCCCGCCGCAACGAGCAGTGGAAAAGTGAGCTTCAGCCGTCGCGAAGCGATGCGGCCCGTGCTCACGCGCCATTCGAAAACCGCGAAGCCGACGACCAGTGCTTCGAACAGACGATGCTGGGCCACCTCGGGGTCCTTCAAGGTCTCGATGAGCCCCAGATCCCCCATGGGCCACACCTCGGGATCCGCCCGCAGGAACAGGAATGCCGCGAGCAGCAGGAACAGCAACGGCCAGTGCTTCGCCCAGCGCATACGCCTGCTCCGCCGTGCAAGCGCCGCGAGCCCCATCACTGTCACGAGCAACCCCGCCCAATGATGGTTGTACTCGGACCACGCAATGTCGTAGGCGTTTCGCAGCGGCGGGCTGCCGCTGCCGGGAACGAACGCCTGCGGTCGTGACGCACCTTGTTCCGCCCGGGCTTCGGCGTCGAGCCGCGCCTGCAGCGCGGGAAGCGCCAGACTGGCATGGTCCGGGCTGGCCAGCCGTGGCGACTCGGGGGTAATCCGCGCCACGATATCGGACCCTGTGACGCGACCGTCGACGAGGTCGACTCCCGGAGGCAGCGAGGTGATCGATGCCGCAGCCATCAGCACCGCGAACCCGATGCCCATCTCCACTTCGACGAAGCGCTGGACCCGTCGTGACGCTGCGCCATCGGCGGCAAAGCGTCGCACCGCACGGAAGTTCGCGAGCCCGAGCAACAGCAGCATGCCGAGCAGGACGCTCTTCGTTGCCGCCATCGCTCCGTAGGCAGTGCCGAGCACGGCGTCGAACGAGGCGATATACGACACCGCGAACACGATCGCACTGCCGATGATGAGTGCAACGCCGGCGATCGCCAGCACCGAGTACCGCGTGCCAATGCGGCTCGCGATCTGTGGCGTCTCGGCGCGCGTCAGCGCGAGCCACAGGGAAGGCAGCCCGCCCAGCCACAACGCTGCGCCGAGCTCGTGCGCGAGAGTGGCGGAGACCAGCAAACCAGAGTCACCGAACCTGGCAACGGCGTGGCTGGTCGCGACCGCGGCGCAGACGAGCACGACGGAAGCGGCACCGATCGCGATCCGAGTCATTGCCGCAGGTCGCGGTCGCGCTGCAGCGAGCGTGCCGATCCCGGCTGCCGCAAGCGCTTTGATCACACCGGCGATGACGAAGGCCGCTCCAGCGACCTCCCGCCAGGACGCACCGAGCGACGCGGCCAGGATGAGGGCGCTCAACGTTGTGCATGCGATGACGATGACGACGGTCGCGAACGCGGCGGTCATGATCAGGCATCGGCTGGCGGCGTAGAACCCGCGGACCCGATGCCCGGCACCGCCGCCGGGCGGCACCGTGACGAACAGCATGAACGACACGCTGCCGATCAAGACTGTCTGCGCCACGAGATCGAAGCCGCGCAGAACGACGTTGACAAAGCCGAAAATGTCGAACAACGTGGTCAAGGCGCAGAAGGCTTCCCACGTACCGAGAAGATCACTTCACCTCGCGTGATATGACCGTCGATCGAGAGCACCATCCAGTTGAGCTTCCATTGCCCGGACATCGTCGCTTCAGCGCGGCCGGCGAGCACGCCGGGTGCCGCGCTCGGCGCGAGCGCAACGGCGGCTTCGGTTCCGTCAGGTCTTTGTAAGCTCAGGCGGGAACGCGTTGGATCAATGCGACTGTTGAAATCAAGCCGGATGTCGAGAGCTCCTTGTGCGACAGTAGCGTTCATCGCCGGTCGTGCGGCCACGATGATC
>VBCL01000205.1:0-5747 GCA_005888865.1 Betaproteobacteria bacterium
TCCAACATCACGACGGGTCCCGACGGCAACCTTTGGTACGCCAGTAACGAAGCGGCTATCGTCCGCGTTACCCCGAGCGGTGTAGCGACCCTGTTCCCGACGAAACCGGGTCAGCCGAATGGCATCGCCGTAGGTCCGGATGGCAGGATTTGGTTTACCGATCTCTCAACCACCAACGCCATTGGCCGAAGCAGATTCATACCCTGATCGGATGACGCTCTCGGCGGAAGGCATCGATGGCTCCTCTTGCCTGCGAGCCGAGTGGCCGTGACCCGAACGGGCTCCAGGCAGCGCAGTCATAGCCCTGCCAACATCCTGAACGCACGGGCGAATCAGGTGAATCAGGGTAGAATCCCGCTTTACGTCCACCGTAACATCGATGGCCGAGCTTTTGTCGCTCCCGGGACTCGCATTTCGGGGCTCGCCGCGGACTTCTGGCACTTCGTTCAGGCCGAGCGTAGCCTCGCCCCGCCCGAACGGGCGACCCTCGAGCGCATCCTCACCTATGGCCCGCACAGCGCCCCGCACGCGGAGGAGGGCGAGCTCCTGCTGGTTGTGCCGCGGCCGGGGACGATCTCACCCTGGTCGTCGAAGGCGACCGACATCGCGCACAACTGCAGTCTGACTGCGGTCTCGCGCATCGAGCGCGGGATCGCGTATCGCGTCGCAACCCGCGACGGCCAGCCGCTTGCAGACGACGAGCGCGCTGTATTGTTAGCGAACATCCACGACCGGATGACCGAGGCGGTGTTCCCATCGCTGGACGACGCCGCCCGGTTGTTCAAACACTTCGCACCGCGGCCGCTGCAAACGATCGACATGGCGAAAAGCGGTCGCGCCGCCATCGCGCGGGCCAACGTGGCGCTGGGCCTGGCTCTGTCGCCTGACGAGATCGACTATCTCGCCGATCACTTCCGCCGCGCCGGCCGGAATCCGACCGACGTCGAGTTGATGATGTTCGCACAGGCCAACTCCGAGCACTGCAGGCACAAGATCTTCAACGCGGAATGGATCATCGATCGCGTCAGACAATCGAAGTCGCTGTTCGCCATGATCCGCCACACGCACGCGATGAGTCCGCAGCGGACGATCGTCGCCTACGAAGACAACGCTGCCGTGATGGAGGGCGCGGTGGCGCGCCGTTTCTACCCGGACCCCGACGGGCGCTACACGGCGCACGCCGAGACGACGCACATCCTGATGAAGGTGGAAACGCACAACCATCCGACCGCCATTGCGCCGTTTCCCGGCGCGGCGACCGGTTCCGGCGGCGAGATTCGCGACGAAGGCGCGACCGGCATCGGCGCGCGGCCGAAGGCGGGCCTCACGGGCTTCACCGTGTCGCATCTGAAGATCCCTTCGCTGCCGCAGCCATGGGAAGTCGAGCACGGCAAGCCCGAGCGGATCGCCTCGGCGCTGCAGATCATGCTCGAAGGGCCGATCGGTGCCGCATCGTTCAATAACGAGTTCGGACGTCCGAATCTGCTCGGCTATTTCCGCACCTTCGAGCAGGAGCTGGCAGGAGAGGTGCGCGGTTACCACAAGCCGATCATGATCGCCGGCGGGATCGGCAACATCGCCGCGCGCGACGCGCACAAGCGGCCACTGCCCGACGGCGCGTTGATCATGCAGCTCGGCGGTCCCGGTATGCTGATCGGGATGGGCGGGGGCGCGGCGTCGTCGATGGCGACCGGGGTCAACACGGCCGATCTCGATTTCGACTCCGTGCAGCGTGGCAACGCCGAGATCCAGCGGCGCGCACAAGAGGTCATCGATCGCTGCTGGCAACTGGGCGAGCAGAACCCGATCCTGTCGATTCACGACGTCGGCGCGGGCGGGCTGTCCAACGCGCTGCCGGAGATCGTGCACAACGGCGGCAAGGGCGCCCGGCTCGATCTGCGCGCGATCCCTTCGGAAGAACGGGGCATGTCGCCGCGCGAGATCTGGTGCAACGAAGCGCAGGAGCGCTACGCGCTCGCGATCCTGCCTGAATCGCTGCCGCTGTTCCGTGCGATCTGCGAACGCGAACGCTGCCCGTTCGCCGTGCTCGGACACGCGACGGTGGAAGATTGCCTCGTCGTCACGGACCCGGTTTATGGCGATACGCCCGTCGACATGGAGCTCTCGGTGCTGCTCGGCAAGCCGCCGAAGATGCTGCGCGAGGTCGTCCATCTCGCACGCGAGCACGCGCCGTTCGATGCAGAGTCGATCGATCTCTCCGACGCAGCGTATCGCGTGCTCCAGTTCCCGGCGGTGGCCGACAAGACTTTCCTCGTGACCATCGGCGATCGCACGGTCGGCGGACTATGCGCGCGCGATCCGATGGTCGGTCCCTGGCAGGTGCCGGTGGCCGACGTCGCGGCGACGCTCATGGATTTTGACGGCTATGCCGGCGAAGCGATGGCCATCGGCGAGCGCACGCCGCTGGCGCTGATCGATGCACCGGCCTCGGGCCGGATGGCGGTAGGCGAGGCGATCACCAATCTGGCCGCGGCCGGCGTGCGGAGCCTCCCCGACGTGAAGCTGTCGGCGAACTGGATGGCTGCCGCGGGACACCCGGGCGAGGACGCCGCGCTCTACGATACGGTGCGCGCGGTCGCGCTGGAGCTCTGCCCCGCGCTCGGCGTCAGCATTCCTGTCGGCAAGGATTCGATGTCGATGCGTACAACCTGGCGCGATGGGGAGACCGAACGCGCGGTGACGGCGCCGGTCTCGCTCGTCGTGTCGGCCTTTGCGCCGATGTCCGACGTGCGCCGTGTGCTGACACCGCAGCTGCGCTTCGATTGCGGCGAGACGATGCTGCTGCTCGTTGACTTCGGCAACGGCCAGAATCGACTCGGCGCGTCATCCCTCGCGCAGGTCTACGATCGGCTGGGCGCGACCGCGCCTGATCTGGACGATGTGGAAGCGCTCAAGGCGTTCTTCGCGACCGTGCAGTCGCTGCACGCGCAGGACCGGCTGCTGGCCTACCACGACCGCTCGGATGGCGGCCTCTTCGCCACGTTGGCCGAGATGGCGTTCGCCAGCCGCTGCGGCCTCGACATCACGCTCGACGAGCTGCCGGGAGCGCCGGTCGCGGCGCTGTTCAACGAGGAGCTCGGTGCGGTGGTTCAAGTCCGCGCTGCCGATCGGCACGACGTCGTCGCCGCGTTCGAAACGGGCGGGCTGCGCTGTGTCGCGATCGGCGAGCCGGTGCAGGGCAGGCGCTTGCGCATTGCCAGAGAAGGGCAAAGACTGCTCGACGAATCGCGCGTCGATCTGCATCGTGCGTGGTCGAGCACGACGCACGCCTTGCAGCATCTGCGCGACAACCCCGAAACGGCGGACCAGGAATACGAGCGCATCCTCGACATCGACGACCCCGGCCTGTCGCCGCAGCTCACGTTCGACCCAGACATAGACATCGCGGCGCCTTTCATCGGGCGCGGCGCGCGGCCGCGGGTCGCCATCCTGCGCGAGCAGGGTGTCAACGGCCACATCGAGATGGCGGCCGCGTTCGAGCGTGCGGGGTTCGCCGCCTACGACGTTCACATGACGGACATCATCGCAGGGCGAACATCGCTCGCGGGTTTTCGCGGCAGCGTTGCCGGCGGCGGATTCTCCTACGGCGACGTGCTCGGCGCCGGCGAGGGCTGGGCCAAGTCGATCCTGTTCAACCCGCGAGCCCGCGATGAATTCGCGGCGTTCTTCGCTCGCGCCGAGACATTTACGCTCGGCGTGTGCAACGGCTGCCAGATGATGGGCAACCTGTGCGAGCTCATTCCCGGAGCGGGGCACTGGCCGCATTTCGTGCGCAACCGGAGCGAGCAGTTCGAGGCGCGCCTGGTGCAGCTTGCGGTCGAGCGCTCGCCCTCGCTTTTTTTTAGGGACATGGAAGGCAGCCGGATTCCGGTTCCGGTTGCGCACGGGGAGGGTTACGCGGAATTTCGCGACGCGGAGCAACGCGAGGCGGCGGAAGCGCTGGTCGCCGTTCGCTTCGTCGACGAATGCGGCGAGGCGACCGAGCGCTACCCCTATAACGCCAACGGCTCGCCGCGCGGGATTGCGGGGCTCACCACTGCTGACGGCCGGTTCACGATACTGATGCCGCATCCGGAGCGGGTGTTTCGCACGGTGCAGATGTCGTGGCACCCGCGAGAGTGGGCCGAGGATTCACCCTGGATGCGCATGTTCCGCAACGCGCGCGTCTGGGTGGGGTAGCCGGCCAAGCCGGCGCGAGGGAACGACGATGAGCGTGCGTGTGTGGTCCATCAACGGCGTCACGCCGGTGGTCGATCCCACTGCGTTCGTGCATCCGAGCGCGGTGCTGATCGGCGACGTGCTGGTCGGACCGGGCTGCTACATCGGTCCGTCGGCGTCACTGCGCGGCGACTTCGGCCGCATCGACGTGCGTGCCAACGCCAATCTGCAGGACTGCTGCGTGATGCACGGCTTTCCCGGCACCGACACGGTGGTCGAAGAAGAAGGCCATATCGGTCATGGCGCGATCCTGCACGGCTGCGTCGTCGCCAGGAACGCGCTGGTCGGCATGAACGCGGTGGTCAACGACAACGCGGTGATCGGCGAATCGGCGATCGTCGCCGCGATGGCGTTCGTCAAGGCGGGCATGGTCGTTCCGCCGCGCACGCTGGTGGCCGGTGTCCCCGCGAAGGTCGTGCGTGCGCTGACCGAGCAGGAGCTGGTGTGGAAGATCGAGGGGACGCAAAGCTACCGGGAGCTCTCGCGTCGGAGCCTTGCGACGATGGTCGAAACCGCCGCACTGACCGCGCCCGAACCGAATCGCAAGCGCATCGACCTGCCGGAGCTGCTGCCGCTGTCGACGACCAAGGCGCGAAAAGCGCGAGAGTAACAAGCGAGGTAACGCGTTGTCACCCCCGCGTCGACGGACGGAGCGAGCACGGCAACAGGTACCTAGACCTGTTCTGCCTTTTTCGAACCTTTCGGCTTGATGGGAGCCTTCTGATCGCTCGATTCGTTATCAGGGCTCATCTCATCCGGAGTCGTCTGGTCGGGGCCCTTCTGGTCAGGGCTCTTCTGCTTGGCGGATTCCTTGAGGTAATGGTCGACCTTTCCCGCCAGCGCGGGATTGGTTTGCACGTTAATCAACATCTCCTGGTACTTGTCGACACTCATACCTTGTTGCTTCAAGGCTTGCACCATCTCCTGGGAGGCGGCCTGCTTCACCTCTTGTTGCGCGCGAAGGGTCAGTGCCAGCTTTGGAGCATAAGTCGTCTTGATGCGGTCGACCTCCAGCAGTGCCACCGCGAATGATTTCAACTCCGCATCGCTGTAGGGGGTCGCGGCCTGTTCCGAAGAAGCCGATGGCGGCGTCGAATCATCAGTTTCTGCCAAAGCGATTGGCGCCCATACCGCGCCGGACCACGCGAGGATCATGGTTAGAAAGGTTGATCGAATCATTGTCGTTTACCTAAGTGTCTAAGAGAGAAGAATAAAGGCGATCGGCAAAAATTTGGAGTTCCCCGGATCGGCAAAGTTCGAAGCGCGCTCGTCGAAAAAAGTTTCGACTGCACGCGAGCGATGACATGGTCACGCCGGGTACGACGAACCACCTACAGAGGGGGACCTACAGAACGACCGCCACCATCGCGACGTGGCGTGGAGCCGGATTTAAAAACCTGCGGCCTGGCCGTCACGCCGCGGGTCGGATGCAGCGATGTAGCCCTCGTCCGTGCGGATGATGATCTGCCCGGCGCCGAAGTCCATATACGCGTCGGAGATCGATGCGA
>VBCL01000205.1:5793-6962 GCA_005888865.1 Betaproteobacteria bacterium
CGCCGTTGACTTTCCAGCGCGGCGCGTCGAGCACGGCTTGCGGTTGCTGGCGATGGTCGAGCAGCCGCACCAGCGTCTGCACGTGGCCTTGCGGCTGGATCGGCCCTCCCATCACGCCGATGGTTGCGAAGGGCTTTCCATCGTGCATGACGAAGGCCGGGATGATCGTGTGGAACGGCCGCTTGCCGGGTCCGACCCGGTTCGGGTGGCCGGGTTGCAGCGAGAACCCCGTCCCGCGGTTCTGGAGGCTGATCCCCGTACCGGGGACGACGATGCCCGATCCGAAACCCATGTAGTTGGACTGGATCAGCGACACCATCATGCCGCTTGCGTCGGCGGCCGTGAGATACACGGTTCCCGCGCGAGGCGGCGTCCCGTGCTTGAAATCCTGCGCGTGCTCGCGGTCGATCAGCCGTGCGCGGCTTGCGAGATAGGCGCGATCGAGCATCTGTTCCGGCGTGACTTCCATGGTCTTCGGATCGCTGACGTAGCGATAGACGTCGGCGAAGGCGAGTTTCATCGCCTCGATCTCGAGGTGCTGCACCTCCGGGGAATCGACCGGGTGCGACTTGAGATCGAAGGATTCGAGTATCCCGAGCGCCATCAGGGCGGCGATGCCCTGGCCGTTCGGCGGAATCTCGAGCACGGTGTAATCGTGGTAGTCGAGGCCGATCGGTGCGACCCAATCGCAACCATGCGTCGCGAAATCGTTCGGCGTGTGCGCGCCGCCGTGCGCCTTCGCGTGGGCCACCATCGCCTCGGTCAGCTCGCCGCGATAGAACGCCTCGCCCTGGGTCCCGGCAATCTTTTCGAGCGACGCCGCCAGCCCGGCCGAAGCGAAGATCTCACCGACGGCCGGGGCTCGGCCCCGCGGCAGGAAGTGTTCGGCGAATCCCGGCACCGAGCCCAGGATCGGCACGGCCTTGGCCCACTTGTCGGCAACCACCGGGCTCACCGCGAAACCGTCGCGAGCGTAGCCGATTGCCGGAGCGAACAGGTCCGCAAAGGGGAGCTTGCCGTAACGCTTGGACAACGTGACCCAGCCGAAGACCGCGCCGGGAATCGTGACCGTGTCCCAACCCGCGCGGGGCATCGCGTCGTAGCGCGCGAAACGCTCCGGCGTCCACGCGGCGGGCGCGCGTCCCGAGGCGTTGAGACCCGCGAGCTCG
>VBCL01000026.1:0-12870 GCA_005888865.1 Betaproteobacteria bacterium
TCGATCCGATCGACGGGGCCGCCAACTTCGGTCATGGCTATCCGTATTACGCCATCTCGATCGCGCTCGCACGCGGGCCCGAGCTCACCCACGCGGTCGTGCTCGATCCGGTGCACGACGAGCTTTTCACGGCGATCAAGGGCCAGGGCGGGCTTTTGAACGGGGTCGCGCTGCGCGTATCGGCGTGCACGACGCTGCAGCACGCTTTGGTCGGCACCGTATTCCCTACCCGCAAGAGCACGAAGCTCGCGGCCTATCTTCTGGTCCTCGGTGCGCTGGCTGGACGCTGCGGCGGGATCCGCCGCGCCGGCGGTTGTGCGCTGGATCTGGCGTATGTCTCCGCGGGACGACTGGATGGATTCTGGATGAGTAGCGTGAAGCCCTGGGACGTGGCGGCAGGCGCGCTGCTCGTGCGCGAGGCCGGCGGAAGGGTCGGCGACTTCGCGGGCAGTGACGACTTTCTGCGCGGCGATGAGTTGATCGCGGCCGCGCCGGGAGTCTTCAACGCGCTGCGCGAGGCGATTGATGCAGCGATTTAGCTAGCCACCTGCCAGCTCGATAAGTTGCCGGTGCAGCGCCGGCGGAATCTCGACGCCGTCCTTCGCGGCGGCGCCCGCAAGCGCATCGCGGCGGTAACCCGGGAGCCGCACCGCCGGGTCGGCGGTCATCGCCTCGATCAGTGTCTCGATCCGCTCGTCATACACGGCGCGCCCGGCCAAGGCGGCCGGATCGATCGCGAGGAACGCCTGACCCAGTCGCGGCCGGTTACCGTCGTCGACGAAAAACGACGTCGCCTCGAATCCGAGGGCGGCACCGGTAAGCGCGGTCACCAGCAGCTCGACCACGAGCGCGAGCATGGCCCCCTTGGCGCCACCCAGCGCCAGCATGCTGCCTTCCAGGCCCGCCTGCGGGTCGGTCGTCGGACTGCCGTCCCTGTCCAGCGCCCAGCCGAGGGGAATCGGCTTGCCCTCGCGGGCCGCAACCATCAGCTTGCCACGCGCGACGGCCGACAAGGACAGATCGACGAGAAGCGGCGCGGCGCGTTGCCGCGGAAAGATCGCGGCGATCGGATTGGTCCCGAAGATCGGGCGCTTGCCGCCCGCCGGGGGCATTGCCGCCGGCGAGTTGCCGAAAGCGAGGCCCACCAGGCCCGCGTCGCCGATCGGCTCGAGATGATATCCGGCGACACCGAAGTGATGGCTGTTGGTCACGCCGGCGAACGCGACCCCGAAGTCGTGGGCCCGGCGGATTGCTTCGGCTACGGCGAGTGCGCACGCGGGAAAAGCGAGCCCGAAGCCCGCGTCGATCAGGACCGCGCCGCCGCGCTCGGCCGCGAATACCGGCCGCGCACTGCCGTCGGCGCGACCGTTCGAAAGATGTGCGGCGTACTGGGCAATGCGCGACACCCCGTGCGAGGCAAGCCCGCGCCCATCGGCGTAGACCAGCGCCCGCGCCGTGGCCGCCGCCATATCGTCGTTGGCCCCGGCCCGCGCCAGCGCGCGGACGGCGAGCGCATGCAATTCGTCGAGGGTGAGCTTCGGCACCGGCTTTTTTCCTATGCGCTTGGACGCGAGGCGTCGAGCGCGGCCGCGACCTTCTCGGCGATCAACGTCGACACTCGCACGTTGGACTCCCGTGTCACGCCGGCAATATGTGGCGTGAGGATCAGGTTCGGGCAACCCGAGAGCGGCGACCCCGGGGGAAGCGGTTCGGTCTCGAAGACGTCCAGCGCGGCACCGCCAAGCCGGCCCGCTTCGAGTGCAGTCGCCAGCGCCACCTCGTTGACAATGCCGCCGCGCGCAGTATTGATGAGGATCGCCTCACGCTTCATCAGCGAGAGTTTCTCGGCGTCGATCAGGCCGCGGGTGGCGGACGTCAGCGGTACGTGCAGCGAAACGACGTCGGCCTCGCGCAGCAAGTCATCCAAGGAGCGAGGCAGGGTCCGTTCCTGCACCCAGATGGCCTCCACCGAGGGGACGTGCGCGTCGAACCCGATCGTTCTCATACCGAGTGCGCACGCGAGCCGCGCGGTCGCCCGCCCTACGCTGCCGAAGCCCACCACACCGAGCGTCTTGCCGTGAAGCTCACGACCCTGGCCAAGCGCGGCACGCGGCCATTGCCCCGCACCGACCGCGGCTGTGCCGAAATACGCTCCGCGCAGCAGAATCAACGCGGTGCCGATCACGTACTCGGCAACGGCCAGCGCGTTGGCGCCGGTCGCCGGGATCACCTCGATCCCTCGTGCCTCACATGCGGTGAGATCGATATTGTCGAGCCCGACGCCCAGCCGCCCTACGACGCGCAACTTGCGGGCGGTGGCGACAAGCTCCGCGTCGACGCGTGCCTTGTTGCGCACGATCAGCGCCTCCGCGTCGACGACCGCGGCGAGAAGCGCGTCGCGGCGTTCGGCGAGCGTTGCATCATGGGTGACGGCGAAACGCCGCTGCAGCGAAGCGATCGCTGTCTCGTCCATGAATTCAGCGATGACGATCTGCATCATGAACGCCGGCCCCGCATCGCTAACTCTGCATCCCCCAGCGGCGCACCGTCCGCTCCTCGACCGTGCGGAAGATGACGTTCTCGACCAGGAGCCCGATGACGATCACCGTGAGCAGGCCGGCGAACACGCTCGGAATCTCGAGCTGATTCTTATTTTCGTAGATGAACCACCCCAATCCGCCCGAACCCGACGAGACACCGAAAACCAGCTCCGCGGCGATCAACGTCCGCCACGCAAATGCCCAGCCGATCTTGAATCCGGTGAGGATGCTCGGGAACGCCGCCGGAATGAGGATCCGGCCGACATAGGGGAGGCCGCGCAGGCCATAGTTGCGGCCGACCATGCGCATCGTGTTCGATACCGCGAGGAAGCCCGAGTGCGTGTTGAGCGCCACCGCCCACAGCACCGAGTGGATGAGCACGAAGACGATGCTGCCTACGCCGAGACCGAACCAGATCAACGCCAAAGGCAGCAGCGCGATCGCCGGCAACGGATTGAACATCGCGGTCAGCGTCTCCAGGAAGTCCGTGCCGATACGCGAGCTGATGGCGACGACCGTGAGCAGCGCGGCCAGCGCGATGCCGGCGCTGTAACCAATCAGCAGGACCTTGATCGAGGTCCAGGCCTTGAGCAGCAGCGTGCCATGCACGAAACCCTCGACGAAGGCCTCCACGGTCGCACCGAAGGTCGGGAACAGCAACGGATTATTCAGCCAGCGTGCATAGATCTCCCACGTCGCAGCAAGCACGAGGAGGATCGCGACCTTGCGCACCGCGGTGAGGTTGTAGACGCGCTCCCAGGCCGAGAGCGGCTTGTGGATGACGCCCCGCTCGGCGGCGGTCGCCGGCTGCCGATAGATGTCCTCCCGCGTCATGACTGGATCAGGCATGCGGATGCTCCTCCTCGTTTTCCACGGTGTCGGCGAACAACATGTCGTGGATGCGACGCTCCAGCGCCTGCGCTTGTGCCGGATCGCCATGCTCGCGCGGCAGACTGTTCAACTCTGCCTTCACCTGGCCCGGATGCGGCGAGAGAAGCAGGATACGGCTGCCGATCTTGATCGCTTCGGGGATCGAGTGGGTCACGAACAGCACCGTGAAATGCGTGTCGTCCCACAGTTGCAGCAGCTCGTCCTGCATCTTGCGCCGCGTCAGCGCATCGAGTGCTGCGAACGGCTCGTCCATCAGCAGGACATCGGGCTCCATCGCCATTCCTCGCGCGATCGCGACGCGCTGCTTCATACCGCCCGACAGCGTGTGGGGAAAGCTGTCGGCGAACCGGGTAAGATTCACCTTGGCGATGTACTCGAGCGCCTTGTCCTCGGCGGCCCTGCCCACGAGACGGCCGCTCGCGGTCAGCGCGAACATGACGTTCTCCTTGACCGTCTTCCAGGGCAGGAGCTGATCGAACTCCTGGAAGACCATCATCCGGTCCGGCCCGGGCCGAGTGACTATCCGGTCCTTCAACCGGATCTCACCCTCCACCGGCGCCATGTAGCCGCCGACCGCTTTGAGCAGCGTCGACTTGCCGCATCCCGAGGGTCCGAGAACAACGAAGCGATCGGCGGGGAAAACCTGAAAGTCGATGCGGTACGTGGCGGTGACGAGATGGTCTCGGGTCTTGTACTGGAGCGTGACGCCGCGGACTTCGAGAATCGGCGCGACCGCGCTCATCATTCGCTCGCCGCAACGCTCATCGCTCAGGTCTGCCACGGCAGGCGGTCGAGATCGACGTTGCCGCCGGAGACGATGATGCCGACCCGCATGCCGCGCACGTCGAGCGTCGCCTCGAGCAGGCTGGCAAAGGGGACGGCAGCAGAAGGCTCGACGATGATTTTCATGCGCTCCCAGATCATGCGCATGGCCCGGACGATGCCCGCCTCGCTGGCCGTGCCGATCGCGTCCACGTTGGCGCGGATCGCGGCGAGCGTTCGGCGCGATAGCGTCGTGCGCAGGCCGTCGGCGATCGTCGTCGCCGCGGGCAGCGCCTCGACCCGGCCCGAGCGAAAGCTGCGAGCAGCGTCGTCGGCGTTGGCCGGCTCGGCGCCGAAGACGCGGATCACCGCTGCGCTCGACTTGACGGCGATCGACGTGCCCGATAGCAGCCCGCCTCCGCCCACCGGCGCGATGATCGCGTCGAGTCCGGGCGACTGCTCGAGGAGCTCCAGCGCGACCGTGCCCTGCCCGGCAATCACTCGTACGTCGTCAAACGGATGCACCAGCATCGCGCCGGTTTCGCGCTGCACCGCAGCGCACGCCGCGTCGCGCGCTTCGATGGTTGGCGCGCAGAAGCGGATCGTCGCTCCGCGCCGGCGCACGTTCTCCTGCTTGACCCGGGGAGCGGTCTCGGGCATCACGACGAACGCAGGGATACCACGCCGCGCCGCCGCGTACGCCACCGCCGCGCCGTGATTGCCCGACGAGTGCGTCACCACGCCCTGACGGGCGTCGCCCTCGGACAGCGAGAACACGGCGTTGCTGGCGCCGCGCGCCTTGAACGCGCCGGTGCGCTGGAGGTTCTCCGCCTTGAAGAAGAGCTCCGCGCCAACCTCGGCGTCGAGCGCATGACAGGAGAACACCGGTGTGCGATGGACGTGCGGCGCGATCCGCGCCTGCGCTGCACGCATTGCGCCGAGGTCGGGTAGCGCGAGCTCGTCGGCTACTTCGGGGTCGGGCATCAGCTTCCCGGCAGCGCGTGAACGTTGGGAAAGAAGAGGTCCTTCCACGAGTCTGGCTTGACCTTGATCGAGCCGGTCTTGAGCATGAAGTCGACGTACTTCATCACGTTCTGAGGCGTGGTCGTGAACACGATCGCCGGATCGTTCAACATCGCCAGGATATCCTGCACGGTGTCCTTGTCCTTCGAGATGCGCAGATAGGCCTCCGCGGCGGCCTTGCGGTCGGCATTGATCTGTGCGATCGCCTCGTCGAGCGCCTTGACGAATGCGTCGTAGATCCGCGGGTTCTCGGTGCGGAACTTCGAGGTCGTCCACACGACGTTGAACGTCGACGGACCGCCGAGCACGTCGTAGGAGTTCAACACCGTGTGAATCGCGGGGTTCTTGAGCTGCTGGTACTGAAACGGCGGAGAGCCGAAGTGGGCGGTGATCTCGGACTGGCCGGACAGGAGCGCAGTTTGCGCGTCGGGGTGTGACAACGTCACCGTCAGCGGATCGAGCTTTCCCTGCTGCCCATCGCCGAAGGTCTTCTCGGCGGCCATCTGCAGGGTCATGGCCTGGATCGAGACCTTCACGGCCGGTAAGGCAATCCTGTCCTTGTCGCTGAAATCCTTTAGGGCTTTTACGTTCGGATTCCGGGTGTTGAGGTACAAGGGCATCGAGTCGATCGCCGCCACCGCCTTGACGTCCAGATTGCCTCGGGTGCGCCCCCACAGCGTCACGAATGGCGCCACCCCTCCCGACGCGAACTGCAGGCTGTTCGACAGTAGCGCGTCGTTCATCACGTTGCCACCGGCGAACTTGGCCCAGCCAACCTTGAGGTCCGGGACGCCGTTGGCTTTGGCGTGTTTCTCGATCAGCTTCTGCTCTTCCATGAGCATCAGCGGCAAATAGCCGATGCCGTACTGCTCTGCGACCTTGATCTCGGTCACTTCGGCCTGCGCGGGCGACGGCAGCGCCACCAGAGCCGCGGCGCAGACCGCGATCAGCCACGCCGGCAATCGGCAAGCGAGGGCAGTGCGCATGAGCTTCGTTCCGGAGTGCGAAAGACCGTGACGACGCAGGCGGTGATTCGCGCCGGGCGGCGGAGACCGCCTCACGCGCTCTCGTAGAGTCGCGTCAGCACGAATTCACGGTGGCCCAGGGCCTCGGCCGCCGTGAGGCGTCCGTTGGCGGTCCGGAACATCATATCGAGAAGCTTGTCGCCCGCCTGGTCCATCGTGATCTCTCGCTGCAAAAGTCCCGAGGTGTCGAGATCGATGTGCTCGCTCATCGTGCGCACTGTGCGCGGGTTGGCGCAAAGCTTGATCACCGGCAGGATCGGGTTCCCGATGACGTTGCCCTGGCCCGTCGGAAAGAAATGCACGACGAACCCGGCCGCGGCACACAGCGTCACCATTTCCGCGGCCGCCGAGGAACTGTCCATGAACCACAGTCCAGGGTGCGTAGGCGCCTCGGCCTTGTCGAGCACGCCATCGACGACGCACTTCTTTCCGATCTTCTGGATATTGCCAAGCGCCTTCTCTTCGATCGTCGTGAGGCCGCCGGCGATATTGCCCTTGGTCGGCTGCGAGTCGGACAGGTCGGAGGTCTTATGCCGGTTGATCACCTCCTGGTAGCGATCGAACACGCGCATGAAATCCTTGCGAACGTTGTCGTCCCGGCAGCGTTGCGCGACGATCTGCTCGCCCCCGGTCAGCTCGGTCGTCTCGCCGAAGACCAGCGTGCAGCCCGCCTCGTAAAGCTTGTCGAAGGCATTGCCCACGGTCGGATTGGAACCGCAACCGGAGGTCGTGTCGGACTCTCCGCACTTGCACGACACCCATAGGTCCTCGAGCGGGCATTCGCTGCGCTGCTGCTCGCTCGCGTACTGCACGTATTCTCTCGCGGCCTTGGATGCCCGCATGATCGTATCGTGATCGCCGTGCAACTCGATGCCGAAACCGGTGACCGGCTTGCGCGTCGTAGCGATGCCGCCGACGATCCGCTGGGTCCACTGCTCCTCGATGCCGATGACGACCACGGCCGCGACGTTGGGATTGCAGCCGGCTCCGATCAGCGTTCGGAAATGCAGGTCGAGATCGGCGCCGAACTGCAACCGGCCATACGGGTGCGGAATGGCCAGCGCGCCTTTGATGTTGTTCGCGACGGCTTCGGCGGCTGCGTTCGACAGATCGTCGACCGGCAGGATGATGACGTGATTACGCACGCCGACTCTGCCATTGTCGCGACGGTAACCGTGAAATTTCGTTTGCATTAGCGAACCTCTTCGAACCGATATCGGTCAGCACCCGCGAGCGCGACGAGCAAGCATGCGGGCGTCAGCTTAGTTGGCGCCGCAGCGCGGGGAGCAACACCGCATGGCGCCCGCAGGCGCCGCTCGTCACCAACGTTTGGTCTTGATGTTATGCACATGCGCATGCTGCCCGACCTTGATCGGCGCGACGACCTTGCCGACGTCCACGCCGTATTTGATGACGGTGTCGCCGACTTTCATGTCCTTCAACGCAACCTTATGGCCCAGCGGGATGTCCTGGTTGCAGGTCAAGGTGATCGTGCGATCCTGGTCGAGGACGAGCCCGGTCAAGGCCTGCCCGGCCTTCACACCTTCGACCACGACGACGGCGACAGAATCTTCCGGGTCGTGCAGAACGCAATGAATCATGCAGCGGCTCCTCTTCGTCCACGCACCTGATAGAGCCCCATGATACCGCGAGCGACGAAGCTTGGAACAGCGCCGGGAGATGCCCGGCGGCGCTCCGATGGCGGCCTCCTTGGCCTCGTAGTGCAACGCGTTACGCAGAGCGTCGGCCGCAAGCGACGACTCGCCACGCGCGATCCCCACTCGCTACGTTCGCGGGGCGACCGGCGACGCCGCGGGCTCGCGCCGCGGCCTCCTTGGCCGGTCAGCGCAATGCAAAACGCCACCGTCGGCTGCAAGCGGCGACTCGCGGACGCTCGACCCCCGCTTCGCTTCGCTTGCGGGTTCCCCTCTCGCTGCTCGCGCCGCTCTACAGATCGAGCCCTGGCTGCGCAACGTGCGCAAAGAACCTTCGATGCGCGGGACACGGGCCATGCTGACGCAATGCCGCCAGGTGCTCGGCGGTGGCGTAGCCCTTGTGCCGCGCGAAGCCATACGCCGGATAGCTTCGGTCGAGCTCGACCAGCATGGCATCGCGCCAGGTCTTGGCGAGGATCGATGCCGCCGCGATGGAAGCGATCAGGCGGTCGCCGTCGACGATGGCGCGCGCCGGATAGTCGAGCGCGGGGCAATGCATGCCGTCGATCCAGACGACCTCGGGCTTGGTCGCGAGGCTCTCGATCGCGCGCTTCATCGCCAGCAACGTGGCGTGATGGATATTGAGGCTGTCGATTTCGTCGACCGCACTTTCACCGACCGCCCAGGCGACGGCAAGGCCGCGAATCTTCACTGCGAGCTCATCGCGCGCCTCCGGCGTAAGGAGCTTCGAATCGCGCAAGCCGCGCAGCCGCTGATCGGGATGGAAAATGACCGCTGCCGCAACCACTGGACCGGCGAGCGGGCCGCGACCCGCTTCGTCGACGCCCGCGATCAGCATCCCGCCGCCCGCAGCTCGATTTCGACCGCGTCGGCGACGATCGCCGCCGTGTCCGCCTCGAGCGACCGCGCCATGCCGGCGAAGAGTGCTTCGAGCCGACGGCGAACCAGCGCATCGTCGTAGAGGTTCAGGGCCGCCCGGACGAGATTGCTCACCGTCGCCTCCTCCTGGAGGAATTCCGGGACCACGAAGCGACCGGCAAGCACGTTGGGCAGTCCGACATAAGGGAGCAGTAGTTTCCGCGCGACGATCTTCGCCGTCAACGTGTGCACGCGATAGAAGATCAGATGGGGACAGCGCGCCAGCGCCGCTTCCAGGGTGGCCGTTCCCGAGGCCACGAGCCCGACGTCGGCCGCCTTCAGCGCCTGATCCGCGTGACCGTACAGGATGGTCAACGGCAGGGCATCGAGTTGCAGCCGGTAGCGGACCGCTTCGAAATGCTCGCGCGTCTCCCGGCTCACCAGCGGTACGAGGAATCGCGCGGTGGGTTGCGCCTCGAGAATCTGCGCGGCGACCTGAAGCAGGAGCGCGCTGTGCATCTGCACCTCGGAGACACGGCTTCCGGGCAACAGCGCGAAGGCCGGCTGCCGATCGAGCCTGAGCAAAGCACGTGTCTCGCGCCGGCTCGTTGCCGTGGCCGCATCGCTCGCCAGCGGATGCCCGACGAAGGTCACCGGGAGGCCTGCCGCGGCGTACAACGCGGGCTCGAAGGGAAACAGCGCGAGCAACCTGTCCGCAGACCGGGCGATGGTGCCGATTCTCTCCGGGCGCCACGCCCACACCGACGGGCTCACATAGTGCATGGTGCGGACTCCAGCGCGCTTGAGCCGCGCCTCGAGCCCGAGATTGAAGTCGGGGGAATCGATGCCGATAAAGAGCGCCGCTTTCGACGCGCGCAGTCGCGCCCGGACGTCGCGCCGAACGATCATCAGTGCAGGAAGCTGCGCAGCGACCTCCGAGTAGCCGCGCAATGCCAATCGAGACGCAGGATACCAAGCCTCGCAGCCGGCAGCCTCCATCCGCGGCCCGGCAATCCCGGCGAAGCGCACGGCCGGCAGCCGCGACCGAACGGCGTCGATCAACTGCGCGCCGAGTGCATCGCCCGACGCTTCGCCGGCGACGATCCCGATCGTGACCCCTTCTCCCCCCTGGCGCATTGACCGGCCCGGCCTAACACACGTTCAACGGATGATCCCCCGTCCTGGCGTCTCCAGAAACGCGCTCAAGAGCGCGAGCGCGGGTACCGCGCTCGCCGCTGCGGCGATCGACGCCCGCGCCTCGTCCATGGGCAACTTGGTGCGATAAAGCGCCTTGTACGCGCGCCGGATGGCGGCGATGTCTTCGGTGGAGAAGCTGCGTCGGCGCAACCCTTCGCTGTTGACGCCGTGTGGCTTCGCGGGATAACCCGCGGCGGTGACGAACGGCGGAACATCCTGCAACACGATGGACCCTGCGGCAACCATGGCATGGGCACCGATCCGGCAGAATTGATGCACGCCGACGAACCCGCCGAGCACGGCGTAGTCGCCGACCACGACGTGCCCGGCGAGCTGCGCGTTGTTGGAGAACGTCGTGTCGTTGCCGATCACGCAGTCATGCGCAACGTGGCTGTACGCGAGCAGCAGGTTGCGATCGCCGATGGTCGTCGTGCCGCGATCCTGTGCGGTCCCCGCGTGGATGCTGACGAACTCGCGGATGACGTTGTCGTCGCCGATGACCGTTGCGGTCGGCTCGCCGCCGTACTTGCGGTCCTGCGGTATGTCGCCGACGGACGCGAACTGGAAGACGCGGTTGCGCCGGCCGATGCGCGTGCGGCCGGCAATCACTGCATGACTGGCGACCGTCGTGCCCTCACCGATGTCGACCTCCGGGCCAACGACTGAGAACGCGCCGACGCTCACATCGGACGCGAGACGGGCTCCGGCGGAGACGATCGCCGTGGGATGGACGCTCGCCATCGCGTGCCAGCAGCCTAAACCTTGACGTCGCGGACGGCGGCCATGAGCTCGGCCTCCGCGACCAGCTCGTCGCCCACGCTCGCTTTGGCGGCGAACTTGAAGACGCTGCGCACCACATTGAGCTCTATCGCCTCGAGCACGAGCTGATCGCCCGGAAAGACCGGTCGCTTGAATCGGGCGTTGTCGATACCCGCGAAAAACAGCAATGATTTGGCGTTGTGGCGCTCGCCGCGCGTCACGTAGGCGAGGATGGCCGAGACTTGCGCCATCGCTTCGATGACCAGCACGCCGGGCATCACCGGATAGTCCGGAAAGTGGCCCTGAAAGAAGGGCTCGTTCAGCGTCACGTTCTTCACCGCCTTGATGCGCTGTCCCACCTCGCATTCCAGCACCCGGTCGACCAGCAGGAACGGATACCGATGCGGCAGATGTCGCATGATTTCATGAATGTCCATGGCGGGCACGGTCAGGTCTCCTCGTTGTGGCCTGCGCGCTCCAGCGCCCGCAGTCGCTCGGCAATCGAACGCAGCCGGCGCGTGACCGAGGCGACGTGCCGCCACTCGCGATGCGGCAGCGCTGGAAACGTTCCCGTGTACACGCCGGGAAATTGAATCGAATCGAACACGCCGGTCGACGCGGAGACGATCGTGCCGTCGACGATCTCGAGATGCCCGCTGATCATGGCCGCTCCGCCGATCTTGCAGTTGCGGCCAATTGTCGTGCTGCCGGCAATCCCGACGCAGCCGGCGATCGCGGTGTGCGCTCCAATGCGGCAATTGTGGCCGATCTGAATCTGGTTATCGAGCTTGACGTCATCCTCGATCACCGTATCGCCGATCGCACCGCGGTCGATGGTCGTGTTGGCGCCGATCTCTACATCGTCGCCGATCAGCGTCCGACCTATCTGTGGCACCTTCAGCCAACGTCCGCCCTCTTCGGCCATGCCGAATCCGTCGGCACCGATCACCGCTCCGCTGTGGATGATCGTCCGTGCGCCGACCCGGGTATGCGCGTACAGCACGACGCGGGCGTGCAGCACGCAATCATGGCCGACGCTGCAGTCGTCTCCGACCACCGTCCCTGGGCCGACCTGCGCCCGTTCGCCGATCGCCGCTCGTTCACCGATCACTGCCTGCGCCGCGATCGCTGCGCTGGCCGACACGTGCGCGCTCGCCGCTATCACGGCGCTGGGATGCACACCCGGCGTCGGCGCATGCGCCGGATGCAGGATCGCGGCGACGCGCGCATAGGTCGCGTAGGGATTGGCGGCGATCAGCTTCGGAAGCGCCGTCGCCGACGCGTCCGAAGGCGCGACGATGACCGCGCTTGCCCGCGTCGAACCCAGCCGGCCACGGTATTTGGGATTGGAGAGGAATGCGATCGCGCCCTTGTCCGCGGCGTCGAGGGTTGCGACGCGGTCGATGAGGACGTCGCCGTCGCCGGACAGCTCGGCGCCGCAACGCTCCGCGAGTTGACGCAACGGAATTCCGACGGCGTCCGGTGGGCTCATGCGCTCGCGGAGCCCGCTTACCTACTTGTCGGCGAGCGCCTTGATCACCTTGTCGGTGACGTCGATCCGCGCGCTTGCGAAAACGACCGGATCCTGCAGTATCAGGTCGAACTTCTCGGCTTCGGCGATCTGCTGGATCACCTTGTTCGCCCGCTCCTGGACGGCCGACAGCTCTTCGTTGCGGCGCAGGTTCAGGTCTTCGCGAAACTCGCGTTGCAAGCGCTGCAGGTCGCGACTCATGTTGGCGAGGTCTCGCTCCTTGTTCCGCCGGTCTGTTTCGGCCATGGTGACGCCGTCTTTTTCCATAAGCGCCTGAAGGTCCCGGACCTGCTTGGCAAGCTTCTGGATGTCGCCGTCGCGGCCGGCGAACTCCTTTTCCAGCTTCTGCTGGGCACGCTTCGCGGGCGTCGCCTCGCGAAACAGGCGCTCGGTATTCACGAACCCGATCTTGTAGTCGCCCCCTTGTGCGAGGGCGGCACTGGTGACCAGTGCCATCGCCAGCACGCCGATCACCTGGATGATCGATTGCTTCATACGCTGTTTCAACGTTCTCTCCCGCGCCTAATACGGTGAACGGGCGCTCAAAACACCGTCCCGACCTGAAACTGGAAGCGCTGCACCCTGTCGCCGGGCTTCTTGTTCAACGG
>VBCL01000026.1:12999-14211 GCA_005888865.1 Betaproteobacteria bacterium
CCGCCTTCGTCCCCGGCATCGGGAAGAACAGCTCGGTATTGCCGATGATCTTGCGCCGGCCGCCGATCGTGTTGCCCTGGCTGTCTTGCGGGCCGAGCGACGCCGTCTCGTAACCGCGAACCGATCCCACCCCACCCCCATAATACGCCTTGAAGAATGGCAGCGGTTTGCCCCCGGTGCCGCCGCCGTATCCCACGTCGCCGCGCAGCATCAGGACCGTGTTCGCCGGCAGCGGCGTAAACCACTGGATCAAGTAGTTGAGCTTGTAATACTCGAGGTCGCCAAGCGGCGTGCCCAACTCAGCCAGCGCGGTTTGCAGCAGACCGCGGGTGGGAAAGAGAATATTGTCTCGCGTATCGCGCGACCAGCCGGCGCTCACGATGTAGCTGTTGGTCACCGATCCGAACGTGTTGACGAAGGCGCGATAGATCGGCGGACTGTTGTCGACAAGCGTCAGACTGGTATGCTCGAAACGAAAGCCGACAATAATGGCGTCGGTTTCGGTCACCGGTACCCCGAAACCCAGCGCACCGCCCAGAGTCTTCGAAGAATATTGCGCGATGGGCAGCGACGACGAGTCGACCGTCCTGTCGTAGAGCTCGATCGTGCGCGAAATGCCGTCGGCGGTCCAGTACGGCTCGGTGTAGGTGACCGCAATGGTACGGTTGATCCTGCTGGTGTTGGCCGCGGCGACCAGTGAATTGCCTGTCCCGAGGACGTTGTTCTGGGAAATCGATCCCGTCAATACGAGACCATCCGCGCTCGAATAGCCGACGCCGGCGAGCAGGTTGCCCGTAGGCTTTTCGGTAACCGTCACGTCGAGATCGACCTGGTCCGGGCTGCCGGGTACGGCGGGCGTCTCGATATTGATCTCGTCAAAGTAGTTGAGCCGGGTAACCCGCACCTTCGAACGATCGATGCGTGTCGAGTCATACCACGCGCCCTCGAGCTGGCGAAGCTCGCGGCGGATGACTTCGTCTCTCGTCTTGAGATTGCCGCTGATGTTGATCTTGCGGATGTACACCCGACGCCCGGGGTCGACGAAGAAGGTGAACGCGGCCGTGCGCTTCTCCCGGTCGATCTCGGGGACGGCGTTGACGTTGGCGAAGGCATAGCCGTCGCTGCCTAGCCTGTCGGAAAGCGCCTTGGTCGACTGGGTGAGCTTCTCACGAGAGTACACGTCGCCCGGATGCACGAGGATGAGCCGCGACA
>VBCL01000026.1:14235-37198 GCA_005888865.1 Betaproteobacteria bacterium
GGCAGGAGCAGCTCGCCCGCGAGCCGCACGTCACTGATCGTGTATTTCGGACCCTCGGTGATGTTGACCGTGAGGTAGATCTGTTCCTTGTCGGGCGTGATCGATACCTGCGTCGACTCGACCAGGAATTCGAGATAACCGCGATTCGTATAGTAGCTGCGCAGCGTCTCGAGGTCGGCTTGCAGCTTCTGCTTCGAATACTGGTCGTTCTTGGTGTACCACGTGAGCCAGCCGGGGGTGGACAGCTGCATTTCCCTGATGAGCGCACTCTCGGAAAACGCCTGTGTGCCGATGAGGTTGATCTTGGCGATCTTGGCCACTTCGCCTTCCTCGACCGTGAAGTTCACCGCTACGCGGTTACGCTCCTGTGGAGTCACGGTCGTCGTCACCTTCATCGCGTAGTAGCCGCGATTGATGTACTGGCGCTTGAATTCCTGCTCGGCGCGATCGAGCGCCGACCGGTCGAAGATGCGAGACTCGGCCACGCCGATGTCCTTCAACGCTTTGCGCAGCGTGTCCTTGTCGAATTCCTTGGTGCCGACGATGTCGATCTGGCTGATCGTCGGGCGCTCCTGCACAATCACCACCAGGATGCTGTCTTCGACCTCGAGTCGCACATCGCGGAAAAAGCCTGTCGCATACAGCGCCTTGACCGCGGCCGAAGCCTTCTCGTCGTCGACGCGATCGCCGACCTTGATCGGTAGGTAGTTGAATACGGTTCCGGCGTCGGTGCGTTGCACGCCCTCGACCCGGATGTCGCGCACCGTGAAGGGCTCGAACGCAAGCGCCGCGGGCGCGAACCGCGCCGATAACAGCACTGCAAACAACGCGAACCATACCTTGACCCCGACGGCGGCGCGCGGCGCTAGGGCCCGCGCGCGGCAACGGGCATCAAAGGAGACGGGAAAGGTCATTGAAAAGCGCCAAAGCCATCAACATGGCCAGCACGGCCATGCCGATACGCTGGCCGACCTCGAGGACGCGGTCGGAAACAGGACTGCCCTTGAAAATCTCGACGAGATAATACAACAAGTGCCCTCCATCGAGTAAAGGCACGGGTAGCAGGTTGAGCACGCCGAGACTGATGCTGATCAAAGCGAGGTAGCCGACGAAGGTAAGCACACCTGCCTGTGCCGACTGTCCCGCGTAATCGGCCATGGTGAGCGGCCCGCTGATGTTCTTGAGCGACGCGCTGCCTATCACGATCCGACCGAGCATTTTCACGGTGAATACCGAGAGCTCCCAGGTCCTGACCGCGGCTTGCGTCAACGCCTCGGCCGGCGCGTAGCGGACCGTCACCGCGAGATCGGCGGCCGCCGCGGGATCGACCGCGAGCCGCATCGCCGCGATGCCGACCTTGCGTCCGTTCTGCTCGGTTGGCTCCGGAGTGAGCGCGACTTCGAACTCGCCGCCGTCACGCCGGAGCTTGAATCGCAGCCCCTCTCCTGGATGCGCATTAGTCACGGTTGCGACATCGGACGGCGAGCGCATCGGTTCGCCATCGATGGAAAGGATGGCATCGCCCGCCTTGAGCCCTGCCACGGCCGCCGGCTTGCCGGGCACGACGTCACGCACGAGCGGCACCCCGAGATCGAGCTTGAGGCCGAGCGCGCCGAGAAAGTTTCCTTCCCACTCGCCGGCGTTCAGCGCCGCGAGTGAGAGCGTTCGCTCGGTGCGCGCGCCGCCAGGACGTTCGACCGTGAGCTTGACCGCGTCGCTGCCCGAGGCATGTAGGAGTTGCCAGCGGAGGTCCTGCCACGAGCGGACCGGCGAGCCGTCGACCGCGGTGACGACATCGCCCGTTACAAGCCCTGCTGCCGCGGCCGCCGACGCTTCAGACGGCGCCGCAAGCACTGCCCGCTGGCCAGGCACGCCCGCGAGATAGGTCCCCGCGAAGAGCAGCACCGCGAGGAGCAGGTTGGCCAATGGCCCTGCAGCGACGATGGCACTTCGCTTCCATACGCTCTGGCGGTTGAATGCTCGAGGCCGGTCGCCGGGCTCGATCTCGCCTTCGCGCTCATCGACCATCTTGACGTAACCGCCGAGGGGCACCGCGGAGATCGCCCACTCGGTCGCATCGGGCCCGACGCGTCGCGACCACACGACGCGACCGAAGCCGATGGAGAAGCGCAGCACCTTGACCCCGGCGAGTCGGGCCACGAAGTAATGGCCGAGCTCGTGGAATGTGATCAGTAAGCCCAGCGTAACGGCGAAGGCGAGCAGCTTTTGCAGTACGTCGATCATACGGAAAGGACGGTCCGTGCGAGGAGCTCGCGCGCGAGCGAGCGCCCGGCGCGATCGGCGTCGAGGGCATCATCGAGCGAGTTCATGGCGTGAGCGGGCAGCCGCGACAGGGCCTCGGCGCACACGCCGGCGATATCGAGGAAGCCGATGCTGCGTTCGAGAAACGCGGCAACCGCGACTTCGTTCGCGGCGCTCAACGTCGCCGGCGCACTACCGCCAGCAACAAGCGCGTCGCGGGCGAGCGCGAGGCAGGGGAACCGTGTCGAGTCCGGCGCCGCGAAATTGAGCGCGCCGATCTGTGCGAGATCGAGCGGCGGCACGCCGGCGGCGACGCGCCCCGGCCACGCCAGCGCCTGCGCGATCGGCGTGCGCATATCCGGGTTCCCGAGTTGCGCCAGCACCGAGCCGTCGAGGTATTCGACCATCGAGTGCACGATACTCTCGGGATGAATGAGGACCTCGATCCGCTCGGGTGCAACCCCGAACAGCCACCGCGCCTCGATCATCTCCAGCCCCTTGTTCATCATCGTGGCCGAGTCGACCGAGATCTTGCGGCCCATGCGCCAGCGCGGATGCGCACAAGCCTCCTCGGGAGTCACGCGTGACATCTCGGCCGCGGGCGTCGTGCGGAACGGCCCACCGGACGCGGTGAGCAGGATCCTGCGCACGCCGGCGCGCCCCACCGTATCGTGCGGCAGGCATTGAAAGATCGCGTTGTGCTCGCTGTCGATCGGCAGCAACGTTGCGCCGCCCTCCCGCACCGCAGCCATGAACAGCCCGCCGGCGAGCACCAGCGTTTCCTTGTTCGCGAGCAGGATGCGCTTACCGGCGCGTGCCGCGGCAAGCGTGGGCGCGAGACCCGCCCCACCGACGATGCCCGCAACGACGGTATCCGCCTCGGGCAGCGTGGCAATCGCGTGCAGACCCTCGGGCCCGGCGAGCACCCGTGTCGCAAGCCCCTCGCGGCGGACCGCTTCGTCCAGCTCGTGTGCGGCATCCGCGTCGAGCAATGCCGCGTAAGGTGGACGGAATCGCGCGATCTGCTCCAGTAACGGCGCCCATTGCCGGTTCGCCGCGACGGCTGTCACGGCGAAGCGATCCGGATGACGGGCGATGACATCGAGCGTCGACGCGCCGACCGAGCCGGTCGCGCCCAGAATCGCGATGTTGCGGGCGGGTTCGCAGGTCATGGTCAATGCAGCGCGTATTGCGCCAACAGAGCGGCCGGCGGCATCATCGCGAGCAGCGCGTCGATACGGTCGATCACGCCGCCGTGCCCGGGTAGGATCTTGCCACTGTCCTTGACACCGCGCTGTCGCTTGAGCAGCGACTTGAACAAATCGCCGACGATCGACAGCCCCGTAAGCGCCAGCACCAGACCCACCCAGCCGGCAAGTGTGGGCAGACCGAGCGGACCCGCGCGGATGGCCTCCGGTGCGAGCCACAGCAGCAGGAGCGTGTATACCGCGGTTGCGAGCAGCGCGCCATACACGCCCTCCCAGGTCTTGCCCGGACTGATCGTCGGCGCGAGCTTGCGTCTGCCGAAGGCGCGACCCGAGAAGTATGCCGCCGTATCGGCGACCCAGACGATCGCCATCGCCGCGAGCAGCAGCGCGGGTGAACGCGCCTGAAGCTCGACCAGCGCGATCCACGACGCGAGCAGCACCAGCCAGCCCGTCAACGCCAGCGCGAGCTTCGACTCGACGCGCCATCCTGCCGCAAGCCACGCCGGCGCTACCACGAGCCAGAATGCCGTGGCCACGCCGCAGACGAGAAGGGTCACCGGCGAGGGCCATCCTCCGTCGGAGGTCAGGCGGCTGCCCAGCGCGAAAAGGACAACGACGCCGATCCCGACGGTGCTGGCGACGAACAGGATCCGCTGCCATTTCGCGTAGCTGGCGAGATTCGCCCACTCGTGGGCGGCGATGCCGACGATCGCGAGTGTTACTGCGCCCCAGCCCAGGGGCGGCAGCCAGAACAGCGCCGCGAGCGTGAGCGGGATAAGCACGGCCGCGGTCAGGATGCGGGCTCTGAGCATGGGCTTATCGGCTTGCCGCGAGTTGCTCGCTGGTGCGGCCGTAGCGCCGCTCGCGACGCTGGTACGACGCGATGGCCTCGTCCAAGGCCGCTGCGTCGAAGTCCGGCCAGAGCAGATCGGTGAAATAGAGCTCCGCGTAAGCGACTTGCCAAAGCAGAAAGTTGGAGACGCGCTGCTCACCGCCGGTGCGGATGAAAAGGTCGGGCTCGGGCGCGTAGGCCATCGAGAGGAACGGCTCGAGTGCCTCGGGTTCGAAGCCGTGCGCGGCTTCCGGGCGCGCGGCGATCAGCCGCTGCGCCGCCTGGGCGATGTCCCAGCGACCGCCATAGTTCGCGGCGACGGTGAGCGTGAGACGCCGGTTATCCGCGGTCAGCGCTTCACCCGCGGCGATCAGCTCGCGGATGTTCGGTTCGAAACGTGCTGTATCGCCGATGACCTTGAAGCGGATGCCATTTTCGTGGAGCTTGGCAACCTCCTGTTCGAGCGCCCGCAGAAAAAGCTGCATCAGGATCGAGACCTCGTCGGCGGGACGGCGCCAGTTCTCACTGGAGAACGCGAAGAGCGTGAGAAACTCCACGCCGCGCTCGATGCACGCGCGCACCGAGGCGCGCACGGCCTCGACACCCTTGCGATGCCCGGCGACGCGCGGCAACACCCGCTGCTTGGCCCAGCGCCCATTGCCATCCATGATGATCGCGACATGCCGCGGCACGGTGCGCGACGCAGGGATCTCACGCGTCGAGCTTTCGAACGCCGGGGTCGGCTCGACCGAAAGGCGGGACTCGGGAGGCGACGCTCCCGCGGGACGGCGGCTTCCGGCCGGCAGCGCCATCGTAGCGTCAAACCGCCAGCAGATCGGCTTCCTTGGCCTGCAGGACCTTGTCGATCTCGGCAATGTAGCGATCGGTGAGCTTCTGCACGTCGGCCTGCGCGTGGCGCTCGTCGTCCTCCGACACCTCGTGGTCCTTGAGCAGTTTCTTCAGGTGCTCGTTGGTGTCGCGACGGATGTTGCGCACGGCGACGCGTGCGCTTTCGGCTTCATGGCGAACGACCTTGATCAGGTCTTTCCTGCGCTCCTCGGTGAGGGCGGGCATCGGCACCCGGATCATTTCGCCGGAAACCGCCGGATTCAGACCGAGATCCGAGTCGCGGATCGCCTTCTCGACCACCTGCACCATCTTCTTCTCCCAAGGCTGCACCGCGATCGTCCGCGCGTCGGCAAGCGTGACGTTGGCGACCTGGTTGATTGGCATCATCGAGCCATAATAGTCGACCTGGATGTGGTCGAGCAGCCCGGTATGCGCCCGGCCGGTGCGGACCTTCTGGTAGTCGTGCTTGAGTGTCTCGACCGACTTGTGCATTTTCTGTTCGGCAGATTTCTTGAGCTCGGGGATCATCGGCTCCTCCTAACAATGCACCAACGTACCCTCGTCCGCGCCCAGCACTACGCGCTTGAGCGCGCCCGGCACGAAGATGCTGAAGACTTTGAGCAGCATGTTCTGATCGCGGCACAGGGCGAGCGCGGTCGCGTCCATGACCTTGAGATTCTTGACGATGGCTTCGTCGAAAGTGAGGCTCGGGTAGCGCTTCGCGCCCGGGTCCTTCCTGGGATCGGACGTGTAGACGCCATCGACCTTGGTCGCCTTGAGCACGATGTCCACGCCCATCTCCCGGCCGCGCAGCGCGGCCGCCGTATCGGTCGTGAAGAACGGGTTCCCGGTGCCGGCGGCGAAGATCACGATCTTGTTCTCTTCAAGATAACGCAGCGCCTTGCCACGGATGTAGGGCTCCGCCACCTGCTCGATCGACAACGCCGACTGCACCCGCGACACGAGCCCGGCGCGGCGCATCGCATCCTGCAGCGCGAGCGCATTCATCAGCGTGGCGAGCATACCCATGTAGTCGGCGGTGGCGCGATCCATGCCCGCCGCGCCGGGCGCAACGCCGCGGAAGATGTTTCCTCCGCCGATCACAACCGCGACCTGCACACCCAATCGCACGACTTCGCCGATTTCCGCGACGATGCGGTCGATCACCGCGCGGTTGATCCCGTAGGGATCTTCACCCATCAGAGCCTCGCCGGAGAGCTTGAGCAGGATGCGCTTGTAGGCCGGTTCGGTCCGCGGTACGGCAGCGGTCGCGGGCGCCGCGGCGAGGATCGGTGCATTCATGGTTGCGCTCCCGGGTCGATCGATCACAATTCGGGCCGCTCCAAAACTGCTGCGACGCTTTGGAGGCGGCTCGTCATCCGGTTCAGGCGGTCCTGGCCATCGCCGCCACTTCGGCCGCGAAATCATCCTTTTTTTTATCGATCCCCTCCCCGACCACGTACAGCTCGAAGCTCTTGACCGAGGCGCCGCGCTCCTTCAGGTATTTCTCGACCGACTCGTCCGGGTTTTTGACGAACGGCTGGCCGAGCAGCGTCACTTCGGAGAGAAACTTGTTGATGCGGCCCTCGACCATCTTCGCGACGATCTCCGCCGGCTTGCCCGATTGGGCCGCCTGCGCGGTGTAGATCGCCCGTTCGCGCTCGATAAGCTCGTGCGGCACGTGGTCGCGCGACACCGCGATCGGACGCGCCGCGCCCGGTGCTGCGCCTGCCGCGACGTGCATCGCCACGTCCTTGCCTGTCTCGTCGTCGCCGCCTTCGTAGGCAACGGTCACGCCGATCCGCCCGCCGTGAACATATTGGGCCAGCCGCCCGGGACTGGCGACGCGAACGAAGCGGCGAACCGACACGTTCTCGCCGAGTTTCTGCACGAGCGCCCGCCGGGCGGCCTCGACGTCCCCGCTGGCATAGGCGAGCGTAGAGAGCGCGGCCACGTCGGCCGGGTTCTTTTCCGCAACGAGTTGCGCCAACGCGCGTGCGAACGCGACGAAATCGACGTTGCGTGCGACGAAATCGGTCTCGCAGTTGAGCTCGAGCATCGCGCCGGTCTTGCCGTCGGCGGCAATGAACGCGCCGATGACGCCTTCGGCTGCGACACGATCGGCGGCTTTCAGCGCCTTGGCGCCGCTGCGGATCCGCAGCAGCTCCTCCGCCTTGCCCAGGTCGCCGGCCGCCTCGGTCAGCGCCTTTTTGCATTCCATCATCGGGAGCCCTGTCCGGCCCCGCAGATCCATGACCATGCTTGCCGTTATTTCCGCCATGCTGCTTGTCTCCGTTGCTCGAGCCGTCCGCGCCGGCTGCACTTCGGCGCCGAGCGCGACGTTCCGCTATCCATCTCCTCCGGTCCAACCAACGTCGGGCTGCCGGCGGGCAAAAAAAAGGGGCCGTGGCCCCTTATATCTCCGGGCTCACGCCGTGGCTTCGTCCGCCGAGACCTCGACGAATTCGTCGGGCTGCACGATTTCCTGGATCACCTGGCTCCGACCCTCCAGGATCGCATCGGCGACCCCGCGTGCATAGAGGCGGATCGCACGGCTGGAATCGTCGTTGCCTGGGATCACGTAGGCGATGCCGTCCGGCGAGTGATTGGTGTCGACGACACCGATCATCGGAATGCTGAGCTTGCTGGCTTCGGTCACCGCGATCTTCTGGTAACCCACGTCGATGATGAACAGCGCGTCGGGCAGCGCGTTCATCTCCTTGATCCCGCCAAGGCTGCGATTGAGCTTCTCCATCTCGCGCTGCAGAGTGAGCGCTTCGCGCTTGCTCATCTTCTCGAACGTGCCGTCCTGCCCCATCGCTTCGAGGTCCTTCAAGCGCTTGATCGATGCCTTGACGGTCTTGAAGTTGGTAAGCATGCCGCCGAGCCAGCGATGATCGACATAAGGCATGCCGGCGCGCTGGGCCTCTTCGGCGACGATCTCCCTCGCCTGGCGCTTGGTGCCGACGAACAGGATCGTGCCGCGATTGGCGGCCAGTTTCTGGACGTACTTGATCGCCTCCTGGTACATCGCCATCGTCTTTTCGAGGTTGACGATGTGAATCTTGTTGCGCTGGCCGAAGATGTAGTCCGCCATCTTCGGGTTCCAGTATCGCGTCTGGTGGCCGAAGTGAACCCCGGCTTCCAGCATTTGACGCATCGTGACCGACATCACTACACTCCTTGTCAGGGTTGAGCCTCGATCCGCCGCTGCACCCGGGGCGACGCGTGGTCAAACCCTGGGCACCCTGAACGGGCGAATCTGCGAATTGCCTGGCGGATGGGCCATACGACTCGCGGAAACGCTCCGAAGATCGTCTGTGAGTCCGAAAAGCCCCGTACCTAACTTAAGCCGACCAAGCTAACTCGTGATTTTAGCACAGTCCTACCCGTCTCCCGTCTCCCGTCGGCGCCCCGCCGCTTCCGCGCCCCGCCTGCCGCCCCAATGAGCTCCTGGACCGATTTCCTCCGCGCCCGCGGTGCCTCTTTCGATGGCGCGGTCGCCACGGGCTTCGGCGACCCGGCGGCCGAGCTGGCAGCCGCACGCGACGGCGCCGTTCTCTGCGACCTGGCGCCCCTGGCCCTGCTTGGCGTGACCGGCGCCGACGCGGTCGCGTTTCTGCAGGGACAGCTCACCAACGATGTCGAAACGCTCCCGGTTGGGACGTCGCATTTTTCGGCATGGTGCTCGCCTAAGGGGCGAGTCCTGGCGAATTTCCTGGTTCATCGCACTGGCGCTGACGCCTTCGAGTTGCTGCTGCCCGCCTCTCTGGCCGAGTCGATCAGGAAGCGGCTGGGCATGTTCGTGCTCCGCGCCCGGGTGACGATCGACGACTTGAGCGCTTCCATCGTCCGCCTGGGCGTCGGCGGACCCGGAGCCGCCGAATGCCTCGCCACCGCGTTCGGCGCCGCCCCCGCCCTGCACCGCTCGATGAGCGCCGGCAGCGGCACCCTCATTGCGTTTCGGGGTGGGCGTTTTGTCGCGTTCGTCGAGGCGGAGCACGCGGAAACCCTGTGGGACCGGATCTCCGCCCATGGGGCGCGTGCGGCCGGATTCCCGTGCTGGCAGTGGCTCACGGTGCGCGCCGGCGTGCCGGTGATCACGCCGCCGACGCAGGACCAGTTCATCCCCCAGATGCTGAACCTCGATGCACTCGACGGTATCAGCTTCCGCAAGGGCTGCTACACCGGACAGGAAATCGTCGCGCGCACCCAGTATCTCGGCCGGCTCAAGGAACGCCTGGTGCTCGCCCACGTCGATGCGCCACCGCCGAGCGCCGGTGAGCGAATCTTCGCCACGGCTTTTGGCAACCAGCCGTGTGGCACCGTCGTGAACGCGGCTCTGGCGCCCGGCGGCGGTGCCGAGTTGCTCGCGGTCGTGCAGATCGCGGCGGTCGCCGCCGATGCCTTGGGCCTGGGTGCGACCGAGGGACCGGCCGCGTCGCTGCTGCCGTTGCCCTACACCGTCCCCGCGCCCAGCACCGTGCGCGATCGCATCGCGTGATGGTGCATTGCTACTGTTACTACAGCATCTCGCCGCTGCACGCAGACGCGGCGCGCGAAGCGGTCGGGCTCGCGTTCCGGGTCCTGGAAGAGCGGTTCGGGATCGTTGGACGATTACTGCAGGGAGAGCGCGAGCCGTCGCTGTGGATGGAGGTGTACGAAAACGTTCCCGATCCGGACCGCCTCGAAGCCATACTCGCCGATCTGCTCGCTGAGCACCGCTTCTCCGCGTGCCTCGCGCCCGGGTCGGAGCGACGGATGGAGCGATTCGTTGCGCCCCGCGGGTCTGGGAACCTCTGAAGTTCTATCGATGTGCCTCGCTCTGGTCGCGCTGGACGCGCATCCACGACTCCCGCTCGTCATCGCCGCCAACCGCGACGAATTCCACGGCCGCGAAGCGGCGCCCGCGCACTGGTGGCCTGACGGGATCCTCGCCGGAATCGATCGGGTCGGCGGCGGCACCTGGTTCGGGGTCGACGGCAAAGGCCGCTGGGCCCTGGTGACCAATTTCCGCGAAGGCATCCCGCGCGATCCCGACGCGCCGTCGCGTGGCACGCTTGTTACGCACGCGCTTGCCGAGCGCACGCCGCCGCTCGCGTGTGCCGCCGCGATCGCGGTCGAGGGCTCACGCTACCACGGCTTCAACCTGCTGGTAGGCGATCCGCAGCAAGCCGCGTACGCCTCGAACCGCGCCAGCGGTGCCCTCGCGCTGACCGCGGGCGTTTATGGACTGTCCAATCACCTGCTCGACACGCCCTGGCCGAAGCTTGTGCGCGGCAAAGCGCGCATGGCCGCGCTTCTCGAGACCGGGGATCAACGTCTCGAGCCTTTGTTCGAGCTCCTCGCTGACCGCGCCCAAGCGGAGCCTAAGAGCCTGCCCTCAACCGGCATCTCTTCCGAATGGGAGCGCCTGCTCTCGAGCGCGTTCATTGTCGACCCGCGCTACGGAACGCGATGCTCGACCGTGCTCACGCTCGGTCGTGACGGCACCGCTCGCTTTGCCGAGCGCAGCTTCGATGCCGGGGGATCGCTGACCGGGGAAGTCGCGTTCGACTTTGCGATCAAGCCGTGAGCTGATTCGAAACTTCGATCAGGTTCCGGTCCGGATCGCGGAAGTATACCGACAGGATCGGGCCGATCGCTCCGGTGCGCATGCCCGCACGGATCGATTCAATATCCGGACAGGGTAAGCCGCGCCGTGCCGCCGCGCACGGTCAGCGCGCAACGCCCGCCGACCGGAAGCGTCAGCTTGTCGCGACAGTGTCCGAAAGGCAGCCCGGTGAACACCGGAACGTCGAAGGCGCGTCGGCACTGTTCGACCATCGCCGCGAGATCGTAGCCATTGTCGTTGGGGCTCGGCGTGTAGCCATTGAACGCGCCCAGCAGCAGCGCGCGCTGACTGCGCAGGATCCCGGCGTAATGCAGTTGATAGAGCATCCGCTCGATCCGGTACGGATGCTCTCCGATGTCCTCGACGAACAGAATGCCGCTTTCGATGCGTGGAAGGTGAGGTGTTCCGATCAGGTGCGCCAGCATCGACAGGTTGCCGCCCCACAGCGTGCCCTCGGCGGTGAGCTCCGCCGGGCCTTCGAGGGCGAGCTCGACGGCATACTCGGTACCCGAGAGCAGGCCCCAGCAGTGGTCGAGCGTGAACGCCGAGGGCGTCTCGGCGCCAAAATCGTACGCCGCGAGCGGTCCGGCGAACGTGACCAGGCGCGTTGCGGCGAAGGCCGCCAGCTGAAACGCCGTGAAATCGCTGTGGCCGAGCCAGCGCTTGTTCGCCGCCGCGATCGAGGCGAAATCGAGTCTGTCGAGCAGCCGCGACCACCCGTAGCCGCCGCGCACGGCGATGGCGAGCTCGACGCGTGGATCTTCGGCCATGCGCATCACCGCGGCGAGCCGCTCCGTATCGGGCGCGGAAAAGCGCTCCCAGCGCGTGGTCACCGTGGGATCGACGATGACGCGATGACCCGCGGCTTCGAGCCGGGCGATCGCGCGCGCGATCGCTTCCGGCTCGATTACGAAGCCCGCCGGCGCGTACAGACCAATGCCGTAGGTGCGGGTCTTCATTCCGGAAGGTTGCGGCGCGAGGCGAAAAATGCGGAGAGAAGCGCTCCGCATTCAGACGCGAGAATATCGGCGGTCACGCGGGTGTGGTGATTGAGCCGCGTCTCCCCGAACAGATCGACAATGCTGCCGCAGGCTCCCGTCTTGGGATCGCGTGCGCCGAACACGAGCCTGCGCACCCGGGCGTGCATGATCGCTCCGGCGCACATCGCACAAGGCTCCAGCGTCACGTAGAGATCGCAATCGGGCAGTCGATAATTCCCGAGTCTCGAGGCGGCATCGCGCAGCGCCGCGATCTCGGCGTGCGCGGTCGGGTCGTTCGCCGCGATCGGCGCGTTGCCGCCACGGCCCATGATCGCGCCCTCGCGGACGACGACCGCACCGACGGGCACTTCGCCGCGGGCTTGGGCGGCACGCGCCAGCTCGATCGCCTCGCGCATCCAGTGCTCGGCTTCCGCACCGGTCGGGACGTGGTACGGCGCCGTGGTCTCGTTGCGCACGTTCACTGCAGTTACTCCCCCGCGTTGCCCTCGGCGATGACGGCATCGGCTTCGATTTCGACCAGGAGCGCCGGATCGATGAGTCGTGCGACCTCGACCATCGCGCACGCCGGCCGGACATCGCGAAAGGCTTCGCCGTGCGCCCGGGCGACGTCCTCCCAACGCCCGATGTCGGTGACATAGATGCGCGTGCGCACGACATCGGTGAGGCGCGCGCCGGCGCTCGCCAGGGCACGTTCGATATTGGCGATGGCCTGCCGCGCTTGAGCATACGCATCGCCCTGGCCGACGATGCGGCCGGCGGTGTCGGTCGCCGTCGTCCCCGAGACCCAGACCTGGTGGCCGACCCGCACTGCGCGCGAATAGCCGACGATCGGCTCCCAGGGCGTGCCCGAGGAGACGAGTTCACGCTTCATTGCCATCGCTCTACTCCCACTCGATCGTGGCGGGCGGCTTCCCGGAAATGTCGTAGACCACCCGATTGATGCCGCGCACCTCGTTGGTAATGCGCGTCGATACCCGTGCCAGCAGGTCGTGCGGCAGCGGCGCCCAGTGCGCGGTCATGAAATCGGTCGTCTGAACCGCGCGCAAGCAGACTGCATGCTCGTAGGTGCGGCCGTCGCCCATCACGCCGACCGAGCGTACCGGCAGGAATACCGCGAACGCCTGCGCGACCTGATCGTACCAGCCGGCGCGCCGCAGCTCATCGATGAAGATTGCATCGGCGCGGCGCAGCAGGTCGGCGCGCGCGCGCGTCACCTCGCCGAGGATCCGTACGCCAAGGCCCGGACCCGGAAACGGGTGACGGTAGACCAGCTCGCGCGGCAAGCCGAGCGCGACCCCAAGCTCGCGCACTTCATCCTTGAAGAGCTCCCGCAGAGGCTCGAGCAGCTTCAGATGCAGCGTGTCGGGCAGGCCCCCAACATTGTGATGCGATTTGATCGTATGCGCTTTCTTCGTCTTGGCTGCCGCCGACTCGATGACGTCCGGATAGATCGTCCCCTGCGCAAGCCACTTCGCGTTCGCGAGCTTCGCCGCCTCGGCCTGGAACACGTGGACGAACTCGCGGCCGATGATCTTGCGCTTCTCTTCGGGATCGGCCACGCCACGAAGCGCGCGCAGGAAGGTCTCGCTCGCGTCGACATGGTCGACCCGGGCGCCGAGATGCTGGGCGAACGTCTCCATCACCTGGGCGGCTTCATCCTGCCGGAGGAGCCCCGTGTCGACAAAGATGCAGACGAGCTGGTCGCCGATCGCACGATGGATGAGGGCGGCCGCCACGGAGGAATCCACCCCGCCGGAGAGTCCGAGAATCACCTCGTCCCCACCCACGTCCGCCCGGATCCGGGCCACGGCCTCGTCCGCGTAGCCCGGCATCGTCCAGTCGCCCTTGCAGCCGCAGATGTCCCTGACGAAGCGATCGAGGATCGCCCGGCCCTGCCGGGTATGCGTGACCTCGGGATGGAATTGCACCGCGTAGAAGCGGCGCGACTCGTCCATCATTCCTGCGATCGGCGTGGCGGGATTGCTCGCCATCACCGAGAATCCGGGCGGCAGCGCGATGACCTTGTCACCGTGGCTCATCCACACGTCGAGCAGGCCATGCCCTTGTGCGTTGGCTCGATCCTGGATCCCGGAGAGGAGCCGCCCGTGCCCCTGCGCGCGCACCTCCGCGTAGCCGAACTCGCGTACCACGCCATTCTCGACGGTGCCGCCCAGCTGCGCGGCCATCGTCTGCATTCCGTAGCAGATGCCCAGCACCGGCGCGCCCGCCTTCCATGCGGCCTCGGGCGCGCGCGGCGTAGCGCCCTCGGTGACGCTCTCCGGGCCGCCCGAAAGGATGATCCCCGCCGGCGCGAAATCGCGAATGAACGCGTCGCCAACATCGAACGGCTGAATCTCGCAGTAGACGTGGAGCTCGCGCACGCGGCGCGCGATCAGCTGGGTGTATTGCGCTCCGAAATCGAGGATCAGGATCTTGCAGTGCATGGCCGATGCGCTCAGCTTGCTCGGGCGACGCGTTGGAAAGCGAAGTGTCGGCGCGCCAGGAAGAGGGCCGCGCACTGCAGCGCGGCGCTGACGAAGAATGTGGCTCCGACTCGCCAGTCCGATGCAGGCAGCCGGCTCACCTGCGCGAGCAGCGGCGTTCCGATTGCCGGCGCGATGACGAACATGATGCTCTGGATCGAATTGAGCGCGCCCATCGTAACGCCCTGTTCGCGCGCCCCCACGGCGTTCGATACGATGCCCTGCAGCGCCGGTCCGGCGGCGAAGGAGACAAAGTTGCCGAAAATGATCGCGTACATCATCCAACCCTGCTGCGCGAGGCCGTACAGGAGGTAGGCGAGCGCGCCGACAGTAAGGCCGGCGAGCGAGAGCCAGACGTCGCCGAGCCTGCGCAGCATCGGACCGAGCAGTACCCCTTGCACGACCGCTGCCACCAGGCCCACACAGAACAGCGCGTAGCCGTTCTCGCGGGGGCCCCAGTCGAAGCGGAAGTGCGTGAATAACACCCATGTCGTCTGCAGGATCAA
Source organism: Betaproteobacteria bacterium (assembly GCA_005888865.1). GTDB lineage: Bacteria > Pseudomonadota > Gammaproteobacteria > Burkholderiales > Casimicrobiaceae > PALSA-1003. Next base: position 28,991 of record VBCL01000026.1, read on the forward strand.
CTGCGCCAGCACCATCAGCGCGAAGACCGCGACCAGCCGCCCGATCTCCGGATGACGCGACAGCGCGAGCAGCGCGGCAAAGGGGTTGGCGCGGCGCAGCGCGAAAGGGGCGCGTCGGTCAGTGGGAAGCGACTCGGGCACCAGGACTACGCCGTACAGTCCGTTCGCCAGCGAGAGTCCCGCCGCGACGTAGAACGGCAGATGCAGGTCGATGCTGCCGAGGATTCCGCCGAGCATCGGCCCGAAAATAAAGCCGAGGCCGAACGCCGCTCCGATCAATCCGAAGCTCCGCGCGCGCCCCTTGGCCGAGGTGACATCGGATGCATACGCGCTCGCGACCGAGAAGCTCGCGCCCGTGATCCCGCCGATCACGCGCGCGAGCAGCATGAACCACAGCGACGGCGCGAGCGCGAGAAGCAGATAGTGCAGGCCCAGTCCGAAGATCGATGCCAGGATGACGGGTCGCCGCCCGAAGCGATCGGAAAGCGCGCCGAGCAGCGGCGCGCAGCCGAACTGCATCAGGCCGTAAACGATGACCAGCGCGCCATACCAATACGATTGGAGCTCGCGGCTCGCCGTGTAATCGCCGATGAGCATGGGCAGCACGGGCATCGCCAGCCCGATACCGAGCACGTCGAAGAAGACGACGACGAGAATGAAGGGCAGCGCAGCGGGACGGCCAGATGCGGCGGGTGACTCAGACACGGGCGCGTCCTGCCGGCCTCATTCCGCTCTGTAGTTCGGTGCTTCCTTGGTGATCTGCACATCGTGCACATGCGATTCGCGCATCCCGGCGGCGGTGATCTCGACAAACTCGGCGCGGGTGCGCAGCGCATCGATGGTGGGACATCCGCAATAGCCCATCGCCGCGCGGACACCACCCATGAGCTGATGGATCACGGCGGAAAGCGCGCCCTTGTACGGCACCCTTCCTTCGATGCCCTCGGGGACGAGCTTCTCGGCGGCGTCCTCGCCCTCCGCATCCTGAAAATAGCGATCGCTCGAGCCTTCCTGCATCGCGCCGAGCGAGCCCATGCCGCGATAGCTCTTGTACGAGCGGCCCTGGTAGAGCTCGGTCTCACCGGGCGATTCTTCGGTGCCCGCGAACAGACTTCCCAGCATGACGCACGAGGCGCCGGCGGCGATCGCCTTGGCGATGTCCCCGGAGAAGCGTATCCCGCCGTCGGAAATGATCGGCACGTCGAGGTTGGCCACACCCTCCAGCGCGTTTTGCACCGCGGAGATCTGCGGCACACCTACACCCGCCACGATCCGCGTCGTGCAGATCGATCCCGGGCCGATCCCGACCTTGATCGCATCGGCACCGTGATCAGCGAGCGCCCTCGCCCCCACCGCGGTCGCCACATTGCCGCCGATGATCGACACCTTGGGATAGCTCTTCTTGATCCGCCGCACGCGTTCGAGCACGCCCTGCGAATGGCCGTGCGAGGTGTCGACCACGATGACGTCGACACCTGCCGCGACCAGCGCTTCGACGCGCTCGTCGGTGTCGCCTGCCGTGCCGACCGCGGCGCCGACGCGCAGCCGCCCGAGCTCGTCCTTGGACGCCAGCGGATGCTCGGTCGATTTGAGGATGTCCTTGACGGTGATCAGGCCCTTCAATTCGAAACGGTCATCGACGACCAGCACGCGCTCGAGCCGGTGCCGGTGCATCAGAGTCTTGGCGCGCTCGAGCTCGGTGCCCTCGGGTACGGTCACCAGCCGCTCGCCTTTGGTCATGATGTTGGAAACCGGCTGGTCGAGGTTGGTCTCGAAACGCAGGTCGCGGTTGGTCACGATGCCGACGACCTTGCGCCCATCGACGACCGGCAGGCCCGAGATCCGGTGAAGCTGGGTGAGCGCGAGCACTTCGCGCACCGACATGTTCGGCGGTACGGTGATCGGCTCCTTGACGACACCGCTCTCGAAGCGCTTCACCCGGGCCACCTCGGCAGCCTGTGCCCTGGGCGACATATTCTTGTGGATGACCCCGAGACCGCCTTCCTGCGCGATCGCGATCGCCAGCCTCGCTTCGGTGACGCTGTCCATCGCCGCCGACAGCAGCGGGATGTTCAGGGTAATGCTCCGCGTCAGACGCGTCTGCAGGCTGACGTCGCGCGGAACGACGGTGGAATGGGCGGGGAGCAGCAGGACGTCGTCGAAAGTCAGCGCCTTCTGGACGACACGCATGGTGCATTTCTCCTATGCGCAAAAGCGGATTATACGCGGGTCGTCGAGGTCGGTAAACGCTCGCGGCAACGGCGCGATCAAGCGCGACGCGTTTGACGCCCGCCTATCGTTTGCATTACCGTGTCTTCCTCTGTCTATCGAGGAAGCCCGCCATGAACCGACGCGCAACACTTTGCGTCGCCGTCTGCGCGCTGGCGTTCGCGGCCCTGCCGGCCGGCGCCGCGCTGTACAAGTGGACCGACGAGAACGGCCGGATCGTCTATGGCGATACGCCGCCGGCTGGCGTCAAGCCCGAAAAGGTCAATGCGGCCGCGCCGCCCGCCGACCCGAACGCCATCCGCGACATGGCGTCAAAGGACGCTCAGATCAAGGCGCGGCAGCAAGCGCGAGCAGACGACGAAGCGAAGGCGGAAAAAGCGCAGGCGGACGATAAGGCGAAGCTCGAGCGCTGCGCGCAGATTCGCGGCAACATCCAGACGATGCGCTCGAATGCCGCCGTCTATCGCTTCAACGACAAGGGCGAGAAGATCTACCTGGAATCGCCCGACCGCGAGAAGAGCATCGCCGACTCGCAAAAGACCCTGCGCGATCTCAATTGCGCGGGCGCGCCGGCGAGCTAGGAAGCTTAAGGACGTCTGCGTCCGGGCAGACGCGGCTGCTGCGGCGCGCCACCGGATTGATCCTTCTCCAGCGCCGCCTCGTTGATCTTCACGTCAGCCCTGGCCCGGAGGCTCGCCAGGTACTCAGTCATCAGTTCACGTCCGACCTGATCGCCGACCCGGTCGCTGAACGCGGCCACCTTGGCTGCGTCGGCCGCGGGCGGGGTGATCACCTTCTGCACGCGATAGAGCGAATAACCCCCTCGCTCGTTCACCGAGCCCGTATACGCGGGTAGCTTGGACGCATCGGCCTGGAAGACGCCCGTCAACGCAACCGGAGGAACGCCGGGCTGCGGCTGATTGCGGGTGACGGTCACGGGCTTGCCGAAGCTTACGCCGGCGTCCTTCCCTTGTTGCAGCAGCGCGAGCTTCGTTTTGCCTGCGGCTTGCGCGAGCTCTCTCGCGGACTTGCGCTGAAGCTGGCGCCGGATCTCATCCTTGACTTCGTCGAACGCTTTCGCACGGGCGGGCTTGTATTCGATCACGCGTGCCGCCATCAGCGTATTCGGCGCGATCTCCATCGCTTCGGTGTTTCTCTTCGCCTGCAACGAGTCCGGACTGAAGATGGCATCGACGAGCTTCTGGTTGTTCCGCGCCAGCCCCAGGACCTGGGCGCGCGCAAGCAACGCTGTGGACTGCACCTTGATGTTGAGGGCCTTGGCCACCGGCTCGAGGGAATCGGCCTGCTCGTAGACCAGGTTCTGCATCTGGTCGGCGGCTTCGGCGAACCTGCGGGTGGCTTTCTGGCGCTTCAGGTCCTGCTCGATCTGCGTCTTCACTTCATCGAAGCTCTGCTGTTTCGCCGGCCGCACCGTCACGACCTTGATGATGTGCCAGCGGGCCCGACGATATCTCCAGCCTTTGCCGAGAACACCGCGTCTTCGAAAGGTTTGACCATTGAGCCGTCGCGGGAGAAGACCCCGAGATCGCCACCCTGCCCAGCGGAGCCCGGGTCCTGCGAGAATTTCTTCGCCAGCTCGGCAAACTGCGCCGGATTCTTCTTGGCCTGCAGCGCAACGTCGTCCGCCTTCTTCTTCGCAGCCTCCTTGTCAGCCGCGCTCGCCTCCGGCTTGACTGCGATAAGGATATGCGCGGCCTGCCGCTCCTCGGGCTTGCCGTAGGCCTTCATGTTAGCCTCGTATTGCTTTTTCACCTCGTCAGGATCCACGGTGGTCTGCGCACCCAGCGTGTCCGGTGAAAGCAGCACGTATTCCATTTTCACTTCGTCGGGTTCCTGCAGGGCAGCCTGATTGGCATCGTAGAACGTCTTGACCGCTGCATCGTCGATCTTGACCTCCTTCAGATACGACTCGGGGTCCATCGCCGCGACCGCGACCTCGCGCTGCTGCTCGAGCAGTCCGAGGTAGCGCTCGACGCTGCTCCGGGCGACGATGCCGCCGCTGACGATCGGCTCCTGCAGCGGCGCGAGCATCAGCTCCCGCCTGACGTCCCCGGCGAACTCGACCGGGCTCTTGCGCGGATTCTGCATATCGAGCAACTGTTCGTAGCGCGCCTGCGAGAACTTACCGCCTTCCTGGAACGCGGGGATGTCGGAGATGAATTGGCGGACCTGGTCATCGGACACGGTCAGCCGGCCGACCTGTGCCTGCTTCTGAAGCAGGCGTCGGCCGATCAGCTGGTCGAGGACCGAATAGCGGACTTCGGGGTTGTCGAAAATGGTCGGATCGAAGTTGCCCTGCATCGTCTGCCGCAGACGGTCCTGCTGGACGCGCAGGTTGTCGGAGAACTCTCCCTGCGTAATGCGCTCGCCGGCGACGGTCGCCACCTCGCCGGTCGGACCCGTGTCGTTGCGAAAATAGTAATCGACGCCGAAGAACGCGAACGGAAGCGTGATCAACGCCAGGATGAGCTGGACTAGGCGCTTGCGCCGATAGATGAAGTCGTACATGGAAATCCGTTCAGCGTTGAGCGTTCAGCGTTCAGCGGAAGACCGAGTGCCCCTGACCTCGCTCGACGCTCAACGCTATTCGCTCAACCGATTGAAAGGGCGAACTTGCGTTCGCCCTTCGGTTGTCGGTGGCGGAGTGGACGGGACTCGAACCCGCGACCCCCGGCGTGACAGGCCGGTATTCTAACCAACTGAACTACCACTCCCGGATCTGCAGCTGCAATTGGTGGGTGCTGAGAGGCTCGAACTCCCGACATTCGCCTTGTAAGGGCGACGCTCTACCAACTGAGCTAAGCACCCGCTCGCCCGAGCCGGGCGTCGGGTTCGCCGAGAGCCTTGCCGCCGGCCGGCCGCGAACTGCGAAAACCGTTAGTTTACAGATTCCTTGAGTGCTTTGCCAGCCCGGAACTTCGGGATCCGAGCGGCTTTGATCTTGATGGCTGCACCGGTGCGCGGATTTCGCCCCTGGCGCGCGGTCCGTTTGCCGACGTAGAACGACCCGAATCCGACCAGTGTCACGATATCGCCTTTCTTCAGCGAGCCCCTGATCGAATTGACCGTCGCGTCCAATGCGCGCCCCGCAGCTGCCTTCGAGATGTCAGCGTGCTTGGCAATCGCGTCGATCAGCTCTGACTTGTTCACGGAGTCCCCTTTCGATGCGCAGTATTTGAACGAGTGACGGCGGAGGATGGAAAAGCGGATAAAGACCGGACCTGCGGAATCTGCGAACGTGCTTTATAGCAATCGTGAAAACGTCGTGTCAAGCGCGTATCTTAAAAAAATATCGCCGCGGCAAGCCGCGGCGATATTTCACGATGCTGCTTTGGGACAGGCTAGTGCTTTATCACCGTCGCGGGCTCCTCGACCGGCGCGGCCGGAACCGGCGGGGTATCCGCGCCAGCCACTTCCACCAACGCCGTGGGTTGCCGCTCGAGCGATTCCGCGAGCACCTGCTCGATCCAGCGCACCGGATGGATCTCGAGCCGGTTCTTGATCTCGTCGGGAATCTCGGTCAGATCCTTGACGTTCTCTTCGGGAATCAGGACTCGCTTGATGCCGCCGCGACCCGCGGCAAGCAGCTTCTCTTTCAAGCCCCCGATCGGCAACACCTCGCCGCGCAGCGTGATTTCGCCGGTCATCGCGACGTCGGCGCGGACGGGAATCCCGGTCAGCACCGACACCATGGCCGTGCTGATCGCGATGCCGGCGCTCGGACCGTCTTTGGGCGTCGCCCCCTCGGGCATATGAACGTGCAGGTCGGTCTTCTGGTAGAAGTCCGCCGGAATCCCGAGTTGCTTACTGCGGTGGCGCACGACTGACAGCGCCGCCTGGATCGATTCCTGCATCACGTCGCCCAGCTTGCCCGTGGTGGTCGTCTTGCCTTTGCCCGGCAATGACACCGCCTCGATCGTCAGCAGATCGCCGCCGACCTCGGTCCATGCGAGCCCGGTCACCTGACCGATCTGGTTCTTCTTCTCGGCGATGCCATAGGTGAACTTGCGCACGCCCAGGTACTTGTCGAGGTTCCTGGCATTGACTTCGACCGGCCCCTTCGCCGCGCGCGGCTTGCCTTCGCTCGCCTTGAGGAGCAATCCCTTCACGACCTTGCGGCAGATCTTCGAAATGTCGCGCTCGAGCGCGCGCACGCCGGCTTCGCGCGTGTAGTAGCGCGTGATGTCGCGCAGCGCGGACTCGGCCAGATGCAGCTCGTTCTCCTTGATTCCGTTGTGCTTGATCTGCTTGGGAACAAGGTAATGCTTGGCGATCGCGATCTTCTCGTCCTCGGTGTAGCCGGACAAGCGGATGACTTCCATCCGGTCGAGCAGCGCCGGCGGAATGTTGAGCGTGTTCGCGGTCGCGACGAACATCACGTCCGACAGGTCGTACTCGACCTCGACATAGTGATCGACGAAGGTGTTGTTCTGCTCGGGGTCGAGCACTTCCAGCAGCGCATGGGTCGCCCCGGAAATCCATGCCCATCTTGTCGACCTCGTCGAGCAGAAACAGCGGGTTCCGTACCGTGACCTTGGTCATGTTCTGCAGGATCTTGCCGGGCATCGACCCGATGTACGTGCGCCGGTGGCCCCGGATTTCCGCTTCGTCGCGCACGCCGCCGAGCGACATTCGCACGAACTTGCGATTGGTTGCGCGCGCGATCGATTGCCCGAGCGAGGTCTTGCCCACGCCCGGCGCTCCGACCAGGCACAGGATCGGCGCCTTCAGCCGATCGACGCGCTGCTGCACCGCCAGGTATTCGACGATGCGCTCCTTGACCTTCTCCAGTCCGTAGTGGTCGGTGTCGAGCACCTTGACCGCGTTGCCAAGATCCTTGTTGATCTTGCTCTTCTTCTTCCACGGCAGGCCGAGCAGCGTATCGATGTAGTTGCGGACGACCGTCGCCTCCGCCGACATGGGCGACATCATGCGCAGCTTCTTCAACTCGGAGAGCGCCTTGGTTTCGGCTTCCCTGGACATCTTCGCGGCCTTGATCTTCTTCTCGGTTTCATCGAGGTCGGCCGCCTCGTCGCCCTCGCCCAATTCCTTCTGGATCGCCTTGACCTGTTCGTTCAGGTAGTACTCGCGCTGGCTCTTCTCCATCTGCCGCTTGACGCGGCCGCGAATGCGCTTCTCGACCTGGAGAATGTCGACCTCGCCTTCGAGCAATCCGAGCAGGTGCTCGAGACGCTTGCCGACGTCCTGCATCTCCAGAATTTCCTGCTTCTGCTCGAGCTTGAGCGGAAGGTGAGCGGCAATCGCATCGGCCAGACGGCCGCCATCGTCGATCCCCGACATCGAGGTCAGGATCTCGGGAGGGATCTTCTTGTTGAGCTTGACGTATTGATCGAACTGCGTGAGCAACGCGCGCCGCATCGCTTCGATCTCGTGCGTGCCGCCGTCGGCACCGGGCAGAAGCGCAGCCTCGGCCTTGAGATATTCGCCGGATTCGTCGACCTGCTCGATCTGCGCCCGCTGCGTGCCTTCGACCAGCACCTTTACGGTGCCGTCGGGTAGCTTCAGCATCTGCAGCACGGTCGCGACGCTGCCGACGCTATAAAGATCGCTCGCCGCTGGCTCATCCTTTGCCGCCGAGCGCTGCGCCACCAGCAGGATGTGCTTGGAATGCTCCATGGCCACGTCCAGCGCCTTGATCGACTTCGGGCGCCCGACGAACAGTGGGATGACCATGTGCGGGAAGACGACCACGTCGCGCAGCGGGAGCAACGGGAACGTCGTCGGAGTGGGAGAAAGCTTCTGCAGGTCTGTCGCCATGGCGGCTCGCGCTCAATAGGTAAGGGGTCTTATGGTTGGACATGGGGGCGGGGGCCGGTGGTTCAAGCCGGCGCTCCGCAATGCTGATCCCCTCCCGCCGGATCAGGAATGCGCCGCAGCAACCTTAGGCTGCTCGGCGAACATCAGGAGCGGCTTGCCGTCGTTGGCAATGGTGGACTC
>VBCL01000206.1 GCA_005888865.1 Betaproteobacteria bacterium
CCCGTGACGAGCATCGCCCCATGACACGCCCCGCGCCGGGTGAGCGGAATGCCCAGCGCGCTGGGCGCAGCGATCCCGGACGTAATGCCGTTGACCACTTCGACCTCGATGCCCGACGCCTGCAACGCGGCGCACTCCTCGCCGCCGCGTCCGAACACGAACGGGTCGCCACCCTTGAGACGCACGACGCGGCGACCCGCACGCGCTTCGGCGGTGAGTCGGCGCTCGATGAAGCGCTGCGACGTCGTGCGACCACCGCCGCGCTTGCCGACATCGATCAGGCGCGCGTGGCTGCAGAAGCGGGCGACGATCTCGCGGCTGACGAGATCGTCGTGCAGGATTACGTCGGCCTCACGCAGAATGCGCACCGCCTTCAGCGTCAGGAGCTCCGGGTCGCCTGGACCCGCGCCGACCAGGAAGACCTTGCCCGCAACCGGTCGCATCGATGCACGCGGCGTAGCGCTTCTCATGTTGTCGGCGTTGTCGAGGTTTACGCCGCCATGCGCCGCGTCGGAGACCCGAGCAGACGCTTGAGCTCAGGCAGGCACGACCCGCACTGCGTGCCGCATTTGAGATTCGCCTGTGCGGCGGCGAGTCCATCGGTATCGTCGTCGGGCAGACCCGCGGCGAAGTCGGCAATCTCGCTCTCGGCGACGTTCCAGCAACTGCACACGATCCTGCCTCGCGGCGTGAACCCGTTCGGCGCCGCCGCGCCGGGCGCGAGGAGAAGGCGACCGAGCGCTCCGACCGGCTCGCCGCTCACCAGCCAGTCTTTGAGCCATGCGGCCGCCTGTACGTCGCCCGCGAGTCGCACGGCATCGAGGTGTCCGTCGCGCAGACGCACGCGGCGGCTCACGCCGCGCCGCGTATCGTCGTAGCGGAGCACCGGCTCGTGCTCCAATCCGAACGCGGCGTCCACCGTGGCGATCCACGCGGCCGCCGGCACGGTCTCCGCAGCGGCGTGCAGCATTACACCGCCCGGGTCGCGGCCGATCAGGGTGCAGCTCAGGAATGGGAACGCCGGCGCGAAAGCGCGTACCCGCTCGAATAGCGCGAGCACGTCGCCGTCCGGAGCGTAGCCGAAAGCGATCAAGGGCCATCCGAGCCCCGCGCTTTCGATGCGCACGCCGGCGTGCTTGAGCTCGGGCTGACGCGAATCCGGATCGAGCACCGGGCTCGTCACCGCGTTGATCCCCAAGCCGTCGCTGCCGCTCAAGTAGCGGCTTCCCCAATGCATCGGCAGGAAGGTCTGGCCTGAGCGCAGCCTATCGCTCGCCTCGACGGGCAGCACCACGGTGCCGCGTCTGGACGTGACGCGCACGAGCTCGCCATCCTTCAAGTGGCGGCGGGCGAGATCACGACGATTCATCGTCAATCGTGGTGACTCGGCATGATTGAACGAGCGCGCCAGCGTTCCGGTGCGGCTCATACCGTGCCATTGATCGCGCAGGCGGCCGGTCGTCAGGTGGAACGGAAAACGTGCATCGATCTTGTCCGCCGGCGCGCGGTAGGCGGGGTTGGCGAAGCGCGCCTTGCCGTCCGGCGTAGGAAACCGCCCGTCCGTGTAAAGGCGCGCCGTGCCGGCCTGAGCGCCCGCACGCAGCGGCCACTGCTGCGGACCACGTTCGTCGAGAAGCGCATACGACAAGCCGGTGATGTCGAGATCGCGCTCGCGCGTGGTCTCGCGGTGCTCGTCGAAAATCTCTTCGGCCCGCGTGTACGGGAACAGCGTGGGCATCCGCGCGAGATAGCCTGGACGCAATCGCTGCTCGAGGCGCCGTGCAAAGTCGACGGCGATCGCCCAATCGTCGCGCGCTTCGCCCGGCGGCGCGACCGAGGCACGCACACGCGTTATCCGCCGCTCGGAGTTGGTCATCGTGCCGTCCTTCTCGCCCCAGCTCGACGCGGGCAGGAGCACGTCGGCGTACGCGCAGGTCTCCGTCGTGCCGTAGGCCTCCTGCACGACGACCAGCTCGGCGCGCTCGAGCGCCTCGCGCACCGTGGCCTGGTCCGGCAACGATTGCGCGGGATTCGTGCACGCGATCCACAGGAGCTTGATCTCGCCGCGGCGAACGGCATCGAACATTTCCACCGCGGTCCTGCCCGGTGCGGCGGGGACCGAGTCGACATCCCAGATACGCGCGACTTCGGCGCGATCTGCCGGATTATCGAGATCGCGATGCGCCGAGAGCAGGTTGGCCATGCCGCCGACTTCGCGCCCACCCATCGCGTTGGGCTGCCCCGTGAGGCTCAACGGCCCGGCACCCGGTTTGCCGATCTGGCCCGTCGCTAGGTGCAGGTTGATGAGCGTAGCGTTCTTCGCGGTGCCCGACGACGATTGGTTCAGGCCCTGGCAGTACAGCGACAGCGCGGCCCGCGCCGAGCCGAACCAGCGCGCCGCTTGCACCAGGTCGGCTTCCTCGATGCCGCAGAGCTGCGCGACGAATGTCGGCGTGTAGTCGCGCACGGTTTTCTTGAGCGCGGCGAAGCCTTCGGTGTGCGCCGCGATGTACGCCGGATCGATCAAGTCCTCCCAGATCAGCACGTGCAGCATGCCGTGGAAGAGCGCGACGTCGGTCCCGGGCAGGAGTGCGATGTGCAGGTCCGCGCCGTCGGCCGTTTCGGTGCGCCGCGGGTCGATGACGATGATCCTGAGCGCGGGATGGCGCGTCTTCGCGGCCTCGATCCTGCGGTACAGGATGGGATGCGCCCACGCGGTGTTGGAGCCCGCGATCAGCAGCACGTCGCAGTGATCGATATCCTCGTAGCACGCGGGCGGTGCATCAGCGCCGAGTGTCTGCTTGTAGCCCGAGACCGACGAAGACATGCACAGCCGCGAATTGGTGTCGATGTTGTTGGTGCCGACGAGCCCCTTCGCGAGCTTGTTGAAGACGTAGTAGTCCTCGGTCAGAAGCTGGCCGGAGATGTAGAAGCCGACGCTGTCGGGCCCATGCTGGAGAATCGTTTGCGCGAAGCGATCCGCGAGGTAATCGAGCGTCGTGTCCCAGGTCTGCCGCGCGCGCGGCGCGTCGCGCTCGAGACGCGCCTCTGGATACAGCGCTCGCCCACGGGTTTGCGCAGTGCGATGCAGCGTGCTGCCTTTGCTGCACAGCCTGCCGAAGTTCGCGGGATGCTCCGGATCGCCGCGCACGCCGGTGATCCGCGGGCCGTCGTTCTCGACGATGACCCCGCAGCCCACGCCGCAGTAGCAGCAGGCGCTCTTCGTCTCAGTCATCGGCATGTTCCGCGATCGCCGTTCGATCGGCCCGATCGTTGGTCGAGCGGTCGTCAACCGGTTGCGCAATATCGAGATAGACGACGGACGCCTCGACCTTGACCGGAAAGCGTTGTGCGCAGCCTTCGTCGGGCCCGACCGCGCAACCCGTGTCGAGCTCGACATTCCAGCCGTGCAGGGGGCAGGCGACGCGCTCCCCATGGACGATGCCTTGCGACAACGGGCCACCTTTGTGGGGGCAGCGGTCGGAGAGGGCGAACACGGCGTCGTTCGCGGTGCGGAAGACGGCGATATTGCCGCCCGCGCGCGGCGAGCGCTCGATCACCCGCGCACCGAGGACCGGAATGTCTCCGAGATGGCAGACGCGCGTCCAGGTCATGGGCTTACACGAGCTCGGCGGCCGGCACCAGCGGCACGTATTGACGCTGGTCGATGCCCGCCTCGGCCATCGCGTGCCAGGGATCGGGCTCGCCGTCGAGCGCGTATTGCAGCCGCTCGTAGAGCGCACGACGTTGCTCGCGATCGTCGACCACGATCTTCTTGACGTGATCGAGGCCGACCCGAGCGACGTAGTGCACCGTGCGCTCGAGATACCAGCCTTCTTCGCGATAGAGCTGTAGAAACGCGCCGGCGTGCTCGAGCACCTCGACGCTCGTCTTGACCCGCGTCAGGAATTGCGCGACCTCGGTCTTGATGCCGCCGTTGCCGGCGACATAGATCTCCCATCCCGATTCCACACCGATGACGCCGACGTCCTTGATTCCCGCTTCGGCGCAGTTGCGCGGGCAGCCCGACACCGCGAGCTTGACCTTGTGCGGTGCGTACATCCGCCACAGCGCGTGTTCGAGGTCCTTGCCCATCTGGGTGGAGTTCTGGGTGCCGAAGCGACACCACTCCGAGCCCACACAGGTCTTTACGGTGCGCAGTGCCTTGGCGTAAGCATGGCCCGACGGCATGCCGAGGTCGCGCCAGACGGCCGGCAGATCCTGCTTCTTCACCCCGAGCAGATCGAGGCGCTGGCCGCCAGTCACCTTCACGGTCGGGATCTTGTACTTATCCACCACGTCGGCGATGCGGCGTAATTCGCTCGAATTGGTCTCGCCGCCCCACATCCGCGGGATGACGGAGAACGTGCCGTCCTTCTGGATGTTGGCGTGCGCTCGCTCGTTGATGAAGCGCGACTGCGGATCGTCCTTCGCCTCGTGGGGCCAGGTGGAGATCAGGTAGTAATTGAGCGCGGGCCGGCAGGTCGCGCACCCATTCGGCGTGCGCCATTCCATGAAATGCATGACCTCGGGAATGGTCAGCAGGTGCTGCGCGCGGATCGCATCGCGCGTCTCCTGATGCGTACGGTCGGTGCAGCCGCAGATCGCCTTTAACTTCGGGGCTGCCGAGTAATCGCCGCCGGCGGTGGCCATCAGGAGCTGCTCGACCAGTCCCATGCACGAGCCGCAGGACGAGGATGCCTTGGTGTGCTTGCGCACGTCCTCCAGCGTGAAGAGTCCCTTGTCCTTGATCGTCTTGACGATGGTTCCCTTGCACACGCCGTTGCAACCGCAGACTTCATCGGTATCGGCCATCGCGACCGCCTTGTTCTGACCTAGGTGGCCCGTATCGCCGAGATTCGTTTCGCCGAACATCAGCCGGTCGCGGATGTCGGAGATGCTGCGGCCCTGGCGCAGCAGCTTGAAATACCAGGCGCCGTCGATCGTGTCGCCGTAGAGCACGCCGCCGGCGAGCTTCCCGTCCTTGATAACGAGCTTCTTGTAGACGCCGCCGAACGGATCGGAGAGGACGATCTCCTCGCAATCGGGTCCTCCGGTGAAGTCTCCAGCGGAGAAGAGGTCGATGCCGGTCACCTTGAGCTTGGTGGTGGTGACCGAGCCGGCGTAACGGGCGATGCCGTGGCAGGCGAGATGGTTCGCGCACACCTTGGCCATGTCGAACACGACAAGCCCATACGTCGAGCCGCGGTGATTGACGCACTCGCCGACGGCGTAGATGCGCGGGACGAACGTCTGCAGCGTATCGCTTACCACGATGCCGCGCTCGCAGTGCAGTCCCGCGCTCTGCGCGAGCGCCGTGTTGGGACGGATGCCGACCGCCATCACGACCAGATCGGCAGGCAGCACTTCTTCCTTGCCCGAGCCGTCGACGATGCGAATGGCGCAGACTCTGCTCCCCTGCGCCTCGGGGGCGGCCACCAGCTCTTGGGTCTGTGCTTTCACTCGAAACGACAACCCGCGTTCCTCGAGCGATTTCTGCAACAGGTCACCGGCCGTGCGGTCGAGTTGCCGTTCCATCAGCCACTCGGCGAGATGAACGACGGTCACGCTCATGCCGCGTCGCGCGAGCCCGTTGGCCGCCTCGAGGCCGAGCAACCCTCCACCGATGACGACCGCGTTGCGGAATTTCGATGCCGCGTCGATCATCGCGTGCGTATCGGCGATATCGCGGTAGGTGATGAAGCAGCAGGCGGTCATACGGCGCCACCGTCCCGTCGGCGCTCTCGACGGCACGGCGCGTGCGATCGATCTTCGTGACCTGCTTGCCCAGATGCAGCGTGATGCCGTTCTTGGCATACCAGTCGACGCCGTTCAACATGATCTCGTCGATGGTCTGCTCGCCCGCGAGGACCGGCGAAAGGAGAATGCGGTTGTAGTTCGCGTGCGGCTCGGCGCCGAAGACGGTGATCTCGAACAGGTCGGGCGCGAGCGCGATCAGCTCCTCGAGCGTCCGTGCGCCCGCCATGCCGTTGCCGACCATCACCAGCTTCATCTTCTTCATCGCTTCAGCCTCGGGCCTGGCGGCGAGCGTCAACATCAAAGTTCGCGGGGCGGCTATTCACGCTCAACGCCCAACGCGGAACGCTCGACTGCATCACGCCGCCTGCCGCATCTGCCTGCGATAGAGGAACGCCAGCACCGCCGCGCGATAGTGGTGGTATTGCGCGTTATCATGACGATCCGGTCCGAGAGGAGGACCGCCTCGTCGACGTCGTGGGTGACCATCAGCACGGTGCTGCCCGCAGCGGCCACGATCCGGATCAGCTCGTCCTGCAGGTGCGCCCGCGTGAGCGCGTCGAGCGCACCGAACGGCTCGTCGAGGAGCAGAACGGTTGGCTGCATCGACAGCGCGCGGGCGATGCCGACCCGCTGCTTCATTCCGCCGGAGATCTCGTGCGGCATCTTGTGCTCGGCGGACGAGAGGCCGACGAGCGCGAGCGCTTCGTGCGTCCGGCGCTTGAGCTCGGAGCGTGGCTCCTTGCCGCCGAAGACACGCTCCACCGCCAGGTAGACATTGTCGAAGCACGACAGCCACGGCAGGAGGGAATGGTTCTGGAACACCACGGCACGATCCGGACCGGGGCCTGCGATCTCCCGCTCGGCGCAGATCAGCACGCCTTCGGTCGGCTTGAGCAGGCCCGCCACCAGGTTGAGCAGTGTCGACTTGCCGCACCCCGAGTGACCGATGAGCGTGACGAACTCGCCCTTCTTCACGGTGAGATCGATGTCCTTCAATGCCGCGAACGATCCCTTGCGCGTCTGGAAAGTCATCGCAACATTCTCGACGCGCACGTAGTGGTTGGGTTGCATGGCGGCTTCCGTCATTCGTAGTTGAAGCGTCGCGCGAGCAGAAGGAGCAGCTGTTCGAGCAAGAGCCCCACGATGCCGACGACGAAGATCGCGATGATGATGTGCTCGACGTTGAGATTGTTCCATTCGTCCCAGACCCAGAAGCCGACGCCGACACCGCCGGTGAGCATCTCCGCGGCGACGATCACCAGCCACGCGACGCCGATTGACAGGCGCACGCCGGTGAGCATGTACGGCAGCACCGCGGGAAAGAGGATCTTGGTGACGACCTTCCACTCCGAAAGGTTGAGCACGCGTGCGACGTTGAGATAGTCCTGCGGTACGCGCTGCACACCGACGGCGGTGTTGATGATCATCGGCCAGATGCTCGAGATGAAGATGACCCAGATCGCCGCAGGATTCGCCGCCTTGAACGCCATCAGCCCGATCGGCAGCCAGGCGAGCGGCGAGACCGGCCGGAGCAGGCTGATGATCGGCGCGGCCATCGCGTTGGCGAACGCGAACCGCCCGAAGATGAAGCCTAGCGGAATGCCGACCAGCGCCGCGAGGCCGAAGCCGATGCCGACGCGCTTGAGCGAGGACAGAACGTTCCAGCCGATGCCCTGATCGTTCGGGCCCTTGATGTAGAAGGGCTTGCTGAACACGTCGAGCGCCGAGTGCCAGGTCTTCACGGGCGAAGGCAACGAGCCATTGGCCTGCGCGAAGAGCGCCCACGCGCCGACGAAGAGCGCGAAGCCGAGCAGTGGTGGCAGCGTCGCCAGCACGACTGCGCGGATCGCCTCGCGCCGGAGCCGTGCGCGCTCGGCGATCGCGACCGCCTTGGCCGCGACGACTTCCGCGGCGTGCCGTTCCGGTGTGAGTACCGCTATCGTTGCGCTCGGCGCCGCCGGGTTGGACTCGTTGGCCGCGTCGAGGCGCCGGCTCGACGCACGCGGCAGCGCCGCGATGGTGGCAAGGACAGAGGTCATCGTGATTCTCCGGAGGTCACACCGGCGTGGCGTGCAGCTTGAAGCCGGCGGCATACGCCTTCGGATCCTTGCCGTCCCAGACGACGCCGTCGATCAACTTTGCCGAGCGCAACACCTCCTTGGGCACCGGCGCTTTCGCCAGTGCTGCCGCTTGCTTGTAGAGCTCGACCTGGTTCACTTGCCTGGCCACGGCGAGATAGTCGGGATCCTCCTTCAAGAGCCCCCAGCGACGATGCTGGGTGAGAAACCACATGCCGTCGGAGAGATACGGAAAGTTCACCGCACCCTCGTTGAAGAACTTCATGTAGTTCGGATCGTTCCACGTCTTGCCGATGCCGTTGTCGTACTTGCCTTCGAGCCGCTGATCGATGACATCGACCGGACAGTTCACGTACGACTTGTCGGCGATGATCTCGGCGACCTTCTTGCGGTTCGCCATCGTGTCGATGAAGCGCGACGCGTCGAGAACTGCGGCGATCATCGCTCGGCAGGTGTTCGGATACTTCTGCACGAACTCGGCGCTGGTGCCCAGCACCTTCTCGGGATGATCCTTCCAGATATCCTGGGTGGTGATCGCGGTGAAGCCGATCTTGTCGAAGATCGCTCGCGCCCCCCAAGGCTCGCCGACGCAGTAACCGTCCATGTTGCCCACGCGCATGTTGGCGACCATCTGCGGCGGAGGCACGACGATCGTCTTGACGTCGTTGAAAGGATGAATGCCGTTCGCCGCGAGCCAGTAGTACAGCCACATGGCGTGCGTGCCCGTGGGAAATGTCTGCGCGAAGGTGTATTCGCGCTTCTCGCGGTCGATGAGCTTTTTGAGCGAAGTGCCGTCGACGGCGCCCTTGTCCTTGAGCTGGCTCGACAGGGTGATCGCCTGGCCGTTGTGGTTGAGCGTGGCGAGCACCGCCATGTCCTTCTTCGGACCGCCGATGCCGAGATGCACGCCGTAGATAAGGCCGTAGAGCACGTGCGCCGCGTCGAGCTCGCCGTTGACCAGCTTGTCGCGCACCGCGGCCCAGGACGCTTC
>VBCL01000139.1 GCA_005888865.1 Betaproteobacteria bacterium
TGTCGTCAACGGCCGGCGCAAGGCCGACAACCTCAGGCAGGTCCTGGTCGTTCCCGGGTCCGGGCTCGTGAAGTCGCAAGCGGAGCGCGAAGGACTCGACCGCGTCTTCACCGCCGCAGGCTTCGAATGGCGCGAGCCTGGTTGCTCGATGTGCCTGGGTATGAACGACGACCGGCTCGGACCGGGGGAGCGATGCGCCTCGACCTCGAATCGCAATTTCGAGGGCCGCCAAGGCCCGGGCGGCCGTACGCATCTGGTCAGTCCCGCCATGGCGGCCGCGGCTGCGATTGCGGGACATTTTGTCGACGTACGTAAGCTAAGATGAGCTAAATTCGCTCAAAAATCGTGAACTGCTCCTAATTCATACCAATCGAATGGGGTAAGAGGGGAACATGAATCGGAAAATAGTCGCATTGCTGTCGCTTGCCGGATTCGTAGTCGCGGCGATGGCCATCACCGGCTGCAATACGGTCGAAGGCATGGGCAAGGACCTGAAGGCGGGCGGGCAAGCGATCGAGAAGGCCGCTGACAAGAACAAAGGTTACTGATGCAGCCCTTTCGCGTCCTGACTGGACTGGTGGCTCCGCTCGACCGTGCCAACGTCGACACCGACGTCATCATCCCGAAACAGTTCCTCAAGTCGATCAATCGATCGGGCTTCGGCCCGAATTTGTTCGATTCCTGGCGTTACCTCGATCGCGGAGAGCCGGGAGTCGACAACGCGAAGCGACCGCTCAATCCAGACTTCGTGTTGAACGCGCCGCGCTATCAGGGCGCTCAGATCCTGCTCGCGCGACTGAACTTCGGGTGCGGCAGCTCGCGGGAGCACGCGCCGTGGGCCCTGCTGGACTATGGCTTTCGCGCCGTCATCGCCCCCTCCTTCGGGGACATCTTCGCGACCAACTGCCTCAAGAACGGCCTGCTGCCGGTAGTGCTGTCGCGCCACGAAGTCGATCGGCTCTTCCATGAGACCGCCGCGACGCCGGGCTTCAGGCTCACGATCGACCTCGAGCGGCAAACGGTCTCGACGCCAGACGGGGCACACGCGTTCGGTTTCGAGATCGAAGCCTTTCCCAAGCACTGCCTGCTCAACGGACTCGACGAAATCGGACTGACGCTTCAGCACGCCGACGAGATCCGCGCGTTCGAGGCGAAGCACCTGGCCGAGAGGCCGTGGCTCGTTTGAGGTTGGGCGTTCGGCGTTCAGCGTTGGACGTGGTTCGATCTCATCCGGGCGTTCTTCACTGAGCGCTCGACTCGAATGAAAATCGCGCTCCTTCCCGGCGACGGCATCGGTCCGGAGGTTGTCGCCGAGGCGGCGAAGCTGCTCGAATGGCTGCGCCGCGAAGGGCTGCCGATCGAGACCGAAACGGCGCCGATCGGCGGGGCCGCCTACGATGCCGCCGGCTCGCCGCTTCCCCGCTGACGCGGTGCTCATGGGCGCTGTCGGCGGACCGCAGTACGACGCGCTTCCGCGCGCCATGCGTCCGGAACAAGGCATCCTCGCCATCCGCAAAGCGCTGGGGCTGTTCGCCAATCTTCGCCCGGCGTTGCTTTTTCCGGAGCTCGCGTCGGCCTCGACGCTCAAGCCGGAGTTCGTCGCCGGCCTCGATCTGATGATCGTTCGCGAGCTGACCGGTGACGTTTATTTCGGCGTGCCGCGAGGGCGACGTACCAACGCCGCGGGCGAGATCGAAGGCTTCGACACGATGCTCTACGCGGAATCGGAGATCTTGCGCATTGCCCGGGTCGGGTTCGAGATCGCGGCTAAGCGCGGCCGCCGGCTCTGCTCGGTCGACAAGGCGAACGTGCTCGACACCTCGATCCTGTGGCGCGAGGTCGTCACCGCCGCCGGCAGGGACTATCCCGACGTGACGCTCTCGCATATGTACGTCGACAACGCGGCGATGCAGCTGGTGCGCGCGCCGAAGCAGTTCGATGTCATCGTCACCGGCAACCTGTTCGGCGACATCCTGTCCGACGAGGCATCGATGCTCGCCGGCTCGATCGGGATGCTACCCTCGGCGTCGCTCGATGAGAACAACAAGGGCCTCTACGAGCCGATCCACGGCTCGGCCCCTGATCTCGCCGGGAAGAACCGTGCGAATCCCCTGGCGACGATCCTTTCGCTCGCCATGATGTTTCGCTATACGTTTTCGCGCGCCGACGTCGCAGACCGGATCGAGGCCGCGGTGCGGCGGGTGCTGGCGCAGGGCCATCGAACGGCGGACATTGCCGCTCCGGGCGAGCGCGTGATCGGCGCCCGCGAGATGGGCGATGCCGTGGCTGCGGCGCTGGGTTGAATCCTGCGCGTGGTTACGTCATCGAGCGGAGACGACGTATTATTGGCGAGAGATCGAAACCGACTCTAATGACAGACCATGACTTCCGGCCACCCCATCGTCATCCGTCGCGCCGAGCCCGCGGATGCCGAGGCGATTCACCAGACGTTCCTCGGGCCGCGGGTCATCGCCGGGACGCTGCAGTTGCCGTATCCTTCATTGGAAATGTGGCGCAAGCGTATCGCCGAGGTCCCTGCGAACGACTACATGCTGGTAGCCACGATCGCCGGCGAGGTGATTGGCAGTCTGGGCCTGCACGCGGCGTCGAAGTCGCCGCGCCGCCGGCACGTGGGCGCGCTCGGCATGTCGGTGCGCGACGATCGACAGCGACGCGGTGCCGGCTCCGCCCTGCTCAGGGCCGCGATCGAGCTTGCCGATGGCTGGCTCAACTATCAGCGCCTCGAGCTGTCCGTTTATACGGACAACCTCGCAGCGATGCACCTGTATCGCAAGTTCGGGTTTGCGATCGAGGGCACCTGCCGGGCGTATGCGTTTCGCGATGGCGGATACGTGGACGCGTATCAGATGGCGCGGCTGCATCCCGCGCTGAAAATGGACGAGGTGGTTGCCGATGAGTGATCAAGTGACGGTAAGGCCCAACGCTTCCAGCCGCGCACCGCGGCGCAGCCAAACGCTGCGCGTCGGGATCGTCGGTTGGCGCGGTATGGTTGGTTCGGTGCTGATGCAGCGCATGCTCGAGGAACATGATTTCGCGCTGATCGAGCCGGCGTTCTTCACGACCTCGAACGTGGGCGGGGAGCCTCCCGCCATCGGCAAGCGTGTGGGCGCGCTCAAGCATGGACATGATCTTGCCGCGCTCGAACTGAACGACGTGATCGTCACCTGCCAGGGTGGGGACTACACCACCGAGGTCTACCCGAAGCTTCGCGCCACCGGCTGGGACGGCTACTGGATCGACGCCGCCAAGACGCTGCGCATGCAGGAGGACGCAGTCATCATCCTCGACCCGGTCAATCGTCCGGTGATCGACGCTGCGCTCGAGCGCGGTGTGAAGAACTACATCGGCGGCAATTGCACGGTAAGCCTGATGACGATGGCGCTGGCGGGCTTGTTCCGGCACGACCTGATCGAGTGGATGACGTGCATGACCTACCAGGCTGCGTCGGGCGCGGGGGCGCAGACGATGCGCGAGCTGCTGCAACAGATGGGCGAAGCGCATCTCGCCGCGAAAAGCCTGCTCGAGGATCCCGCTTCGGCGATCCTCGACATCGATCGCGAAGTGGCCGGCATCCTCCGTGACGAACGCTTCCCGACCGAGCACACCGGTGTGCCGCTAGCAGGCAGCCTCATTCCGTGGATCGACAAGGATCTCGGCAACGGGATGAGTCTCGAAGAGTGGAAAGGTGGCGCGGAGACCAACAAGATCCTCGGCCGCGGGCCCGCCAACGCGATTCCCGTGGAATCGCTGTGCGTGCGCATCGGGGCGATGCGTTGTCACAGCCAGGCGATGACGATCAAGCTCCGACGCGACGTGCCGCTTCCGGATATCGAGCATGTTCTCGCCGAGGGGAACCCCTGGGTGCGCGTGGTTCCCAATACGCGCGCGGCGAGCATCGAACGACTTACACCGGCGGCGGTGACCGGATCGCTGGAGGTCCCGATCGGCCGCTTGCGCAACCTCGCCATGGGCCCCGAGTATCTCGGCGCGTTCGCGGTGGGCGATCAATTGTTGTGGGGTGCCGCCGAACCGCTGCGGCGAATGCTGCGCATCCTGCTCGAACGGTAGGGCTCGCCGCCGCGCCCCCGGCTCTTCCGATTCTTGCGCGATCTTGGCGAGCCTGTGCGGTCTAGCCCTGCCGCATAAAACTGGCCGAAAGCCGGCCGGACGCCTGCGCGTCTCCCCCCGCGACGTCGCAACAACACGGGGCAAGGACGATGTCTGCGCCGCCTCGATCCACTATATCTTGTAATGGGATCCCTATGCTTTCCCACCGGTGGGGTTGAGACCGCACCGGCGGGCCTGCGAAGGCAACGTCCCGGATCGGCGCGCGCGCCGCAAAAAATCAAGCTAATACCGGGGTTTAGCTTGCGTCGCTAACTCCATGATGTTAAGTTAGCTTAGCTTATTACGTTCTGAGGTCGGCATGCGAGCAAAACCCTTGATCATTTGGGGCCTGCTGGCGGGAGTCTTCGCGCTGCCCGCCACGGCACTTGCCCTCGGCTTGGGCAAGCTCACGGTGGACTCGAGTCTCGGCCAGCCACTCTCTGCACACGTCGAGTTGACCGCGGCGCAGAAAGAAGAATTGGATTCGCTTGCGGCGAAGGTTGCAGACCAGTCGGTCTATCGCGACAACAACGTGCAATTTCCGGTGGCACTTTCCCGCGCCCGCGTCACCATCGTGCAGACCGCCAACGGTCCTCCGCAATTGAAAGTGACGACACAGCAGGCAGTCAACGAGCCCTATCTCGATCTGATCGTCGAGGTCAACTGGGCCACCGGTCGCGTCGTTCGCAACTACACGTTCCTGCTCGACCCGCCTGGCGCGAGCGAGAAGCAAGCGGTCGCGCCGGCGGCGGCTACGATCCGCGCGGAAGCGGCGCCGTCGCGTAGCGCACGCGCGGAGCGGGCTGAGCGCAGCGCTCCTTCAGCGTCAAGCCCGAACGCGGGCCAAGGCGATACCTACACGGTGCGGCGCGGCGACACGTTGTCGAAGATTGCCAAGGTTTACAAGCCCGAGAACGTGAGCCTCGAGCAGATGCTCGTCGCATTGCTCCGCAGTAACGAGAGCGCGTTCGACGACAAGAACATGAACCGGTTGCGCAGCGGTCAGATCCTGAACGTGCCGCCTGCCGATCAGGCGGCGGGCGTGACCCAGAACGAGGCCGTGAAAGTCGTGCGGGTGCAGGCCGCCGATTGGCGCACCTATCGCGACCGCGTTGCCGGCGCGGCAGCGCCCAGTGAAGCCGGCCAGACCGGCCAGGCGGCGGGCGGCAAGATCGCCGCGGCGGTCGAAGACAAAGGCACGCCCGCGCAACCCGGCAAGGATCAACTCCGGGTCTCGCGCGAAGCGGGCAAGAGCGCGGGCGCGGCGCAAGTCGAAGACCTCGCCGCGAAGGACAAGGCTTTGCGCGACGCGAATTCGCGCATTGCCGATCTGGAAAAAACGCTCAAGGACATGCAGAAGGCCGTCGAGCTCAAGAGCCAGACGATGGCCGATCTGCAGAAGCAGGCGGAGGCGGGCAAGGCGAAGGCGGCCGCGGAAGCAGCGAAGAGCGCACCGCCCAAGATCGCTGCCGCTCCAACCCCGCCGCCGCCCGCCGCGCCGCCGGTGACGGCAGCGCCCCCGACGCCCGCCGCGGTCGTGCCACCGGCACCCGCGGTCGTGCCGCCGCCGGCACCCGTGTCACCGCCTGTAGTTGCGGCACCCGAGAGCAAGGCGGCAGAGCCCGCCGTAGCGGAGACGAAGGCACCGGAAACGAAGGCGCCCGAAACAAAGGCGACCACAACCAAGGTTGCCGCGCCGACCCCGAAGGGGTCCAAGGCCGAACCCTCGTTCTTCGACGATGTCTTCGGCAACACGCCGACCTGGGCGATCGCTGCCGCGGTGCCCCCGCCGCCGCACGGCGACCAAGTTCGAGGACAGCATCATCTCCGGGACCGATATCAAGACCAACACCGTCTTCGGTTCGACCGGTGGCGGTGTGGTCAATACCGGCGACAACTCGCTCGCGAGCGATTTCAGCCGCGAGGGCCTGGGGAACATCGATACCGACGAGGTCGACCCGATCGCGGAAGCCGAGGTCTATCTCGCCTACGGTCGCGACGCGCAGGCAGAGGAAATTCTCAAGGAAGCACTGAAGAAGGATGCCCAGCGGCAGGAGATCTACCTCAAATTGCTCGAGATCCACGCGCAGCACAACAAGCCGTCCGCGTTCGAGACGGTCGCGAGCGAGCTGTATTCGGTTTCCGGTGGGCAGGGCGAAGTCTGGCAGAAGGCGATGGCGCTGGGTCGTCAGCTCGACCCGAGCAATCCGCTCTTCAACGAAGCCGGAAGTGCGGCGGACTTCACCGAGGCGACCGCGGCGGATACCGAGCATGGCGCGGACGAACCCGCAGCCGAGCCCGCGCCCGTTCCGGCGAGCGCACAGATCTACTCGATGCCGCCGGACCTGAAGGCCGAACCCAAGTCCGGCCGGGATCTCGACTTCAGCCTGGACGACGACATTTCGCTCTCCCCGACATCGGGCATGGCGCCCGAGCCCAAAACGCCGGCGGCCATCCTCGCCGGCGCAGCGCAAGAAGTCGCGAAATCGACGCGCGGCGCTTCCGACCCAATCGTCGCGAAATCCGCTTCCGGGCCGATGGCGGGCGGGAATGGCCACGATGGCGAATCGCTTAGCGAGCAGGCGCGCGACACAGTGTCCTTCGGGCCCGAATCGATGCCGAAGTTCGATCTCGCGCGTCGAGGCCGGGACCGGTGATGGCGCCGATTCCCACGCACGCGGCGCCCAAACCCATCGCGCCAAAACCGATGCTGGAGCCCGCGCTGGCAGCCGTCGGCGCCGGTGCGCCGGCACCGCAGCTGACGCGGCCGGCGGCAGCGATCGAGCTCGACAAGCTCGACCTCGCCTTCGACCCGCAGCGCTCGACTTTCGAGGATCCGACGCCTTCGGTGCTGGACGGCCAGTGGCACGACGCCGCGACGAAGCTCGACCTCGCCAAGGCCTATCAGGAGATGGGCGACGTCGAAGGTGCGCGCGAGATCCTGCAGGAAGTCCTCCACGAGGGCGACGACCAGCAGAAGTCGGAAGCACAGGGGATGCTGTCCAAGCTGGCCTAGCTCGGCAATAAATGCACCGGACGGCGGCTCGATCGGGCCGCCGTTGTTTTTTGGGTGCTCAACCACCATCATGCGCATTGCTCTCGCACTCGAATACGACGGCGGCCCTTTCCACGGCTGGCAATCGCAGGCCGACGGCGGCGGCGTACAGGACGTCGTCGAGCGTGCTCTGAGCGCGATCGCCGGGGGAGAGGTGCGCGCAGTCGCCGCGGGCCGGACGGACGCAGGCGTTCACGCCACGATCCAGGTAGTGCACTTCGACACCGACGCGAGCCGCCCCGATACGGCTTGGGTACGCGGCGTGAACGCGTTGCTGCCCGCGTCAATCGCGGTCCGCTGGGCTGTGCCCGTGAGTGCCGAATTCCACGCGCGCTTTGTCGCAACGGGCCGTCACTACACCTACCTCCTGCTGGATCGACCTGTGCGGCCCGCGCTGCTCTCCGGTCGGGTCGGCTGGTACCATCGACCTCTGGCGATCGAGGCGATGCGCACCGCGGCCGAAGCATTGATTGGCACCCACGACTTCTCGGCGTTCCGAGCGGCCGAATGCCAGGCGAAATCCCCGGTGAAGACCCTCGATGGCATCGCGATTTCGCGCGAGGACGACATGATCCGTTTTGACTTGCACGCCGACGCCTTCCTGCAGCACATGGTGCGCAACATCGTCGGTGCGCTGGTCTATGTCGGCGACAGCCGCCAGCCTTCGGGTTGGCTCGCCGAGTTGCTGGCCGGTCGCGATCGCACGCGGGGGGCTCCGACGTTCTGCGCAGCGGGGCTGTACCTCACCGGCATCGACTATTCCGTGCGCTGGAATCTCCCGGCGACGGTCGTTCCGGTGCGTCTCCCACGAGGCTGAGAGCTAGCGCGATGCGCACGCGCGTGAAGATCTGCGGGATTACCCGCGTCGAGGACGGCGTTGCCGCTGCCGAGGCGGGTGCAGACGCGATCGGGCTGATCTTCTGGCCGGGCTCGCCGCGGTGCGTGGGCTTCGAGCAGGCGCGCGCGATCGTGGACGCGCTACCCGTGTTCGTCAGCGTCGTCGGCCTGTTCGTCGATCCGCAGGCCGAGGCCGTGCGCGCCGCGCTCGCCGTAGTGCCGCTCGACCTGCTGCAGTTCCACGGCGACGAGGCGCCGGCGTTGTGCGCGAGCTTCGCTCGTCCGTACATCAAGGCCGTGCCGGTCCGTCCCGAGGTCGATTTGTTACAATACGCGGCCCGTTTTCCTGCGGCGCACGGGTTGTTGTTCGATGCATTTCAGCCGGGCGGGCTGCCGGGCGGCACCGGAACGACCTTCGACTGGACGCGGTTGCCGCCGCAGTTGACGGATCCCATGTCGCGACGATTGATCCTTTCCGGCGGTCT
This sequence comes from Betaproteobacteria bacterium, assembly GCA_005888865.1. Lineage (GTDB taxonomy): Bacteria > Pseudomonadota > Gammaproteobacteria > Burkholderiales > Casimicrobiaceae > PALSA-1003. The sequence continues at coordinate 8,506 of VBCL01000139.1, forward strand.
CTCCCCTCAGAACGTGGCGGCGGCAGTCCGGCAGTTGCGTCCGTGGGCCGTCGATGTGTCGAGCGGCGTCGAGGTCGCGGGCGACGACGGCAAGCAAGCCGCGCAAGGGCATCAAGAGCGCGACCAAGATCGTTGCGTTTATCCGGGAGGTTCGGGATGCAGATGGTGGATGACCTGAGCTACAACCTTCCCGACGAGCGCGGTCATTTCGGTCCGTACGGGGGCGTGTTCGTCGCCGAGACGCTGATCCACGCGCTCGATGAGCTGCGCGAAGGCTACGCACGGTATTGCCGTGATCCCGATTTCATCGCCGAGTTCGAATACGAGCTCAAGCATTACGTGGGCCGGCCGAGCCCGGTCTACCACGCCAGGCGCTGGTCGGAGAAGCTCGGCGGCGCGCAGATCTACTTGAAGCGCGAGGACCTCAATCACACCGGCGCGCACAAGATCAACAACTGCATCGGCCAGGCATTGCTCGCCCGACGTCTGGGCAAGACCCGCGTGATCGCCGAGACCGGCGCGGGCCAGCACGGCGTCGCGGCGGCCACGGTCGCTGCGCGCTTCGGCATGGAATGCGTTGTCTACATGGGCTCGGAAGACGTCAGGCGCCAGGCGCAGAATGTCTTCCGCATGAAGCTTCTCGGCGCGGAGGTCGTGCCGGTCGAGTCGGGATCGAAGACACTGAAGGATGCGCTCAACGAAGCGATGCGCGACTGGGTGACCAACGTCGAGGGCACGTTCTACATCATCGGCAGCGTCGCGGGCCCGCATCCATACCCGATGATGGTGCGGGATTTTCAGAGCGTGATCGGCAACGAATGCCTGGCGCAGATGCCCGAGCTCGCCGGGCGCCAGCCCGACGTGGTGATTGCCTGCGTGGGCGGCGGTTCGAACGCAATGGGCATCTTCTATCCATATCTTTCGCACGCGGCGGTGAAGCTGGTCGGCGTCGAGGCCGCCGGCGAGGGGCTCGCGACCGGTCGCCACGCGGCGTCACTCCTCGGTGGCCATCCCGGCGTGCTGCACGGCAACCGTACCTACCTGCTCCAGAACGCCGATGGGCAGATCGCCGAGACGCATTCGGTGTCCGCCGGGCTCGATTATCCCGGCGTCGGCCCCGAGCACGCCTGGCTCAAGGACAGCGGGCGCGCGAGCTACGTCGCCGTCACCGACGATGAGGCGGTGGGCGCATTCAACGAATGCTGCCGCATCGAAGGCATCATCCCGGCGCTGGAATCGAGCCATGCCCTGGCGCATGCCGCGCAGCTCGCGCCGACGCTTCCGCGCGAAGCGCTGCTGCTGGTCAACCTCTCCGGACGCGGCGACAAGGACATGGCCACCGTCGCGGACCGCATGGGCCTCAAGTTCTATTGCCGTCCCGAATGCGATCCTGCGCGACGGGTGTGAAGCTTGATGCTTGATTTTTGCCTGTCATGAACCGCATCGACGCGACCTTCGCAAAACTGCGTGCCGCGGGGCGCACCGCGTTGATCCCGTACGTCACTGCCGGCGATCCGTCGCCGGCCACCACCGTGCCGATACTGCACGCGCTGGTCGCTGCAGGGGCTGACGTCATCGAGCTGGGCGTTCCGTTCTCCGACCCGATGGCCGACGGTCCGGTGATCCAGCGGGCGTCCGAGCGGGCGCTCGCGCAAGGTGTGGGCCTCGATGATGTCATCAACATGGTCGCGGCCTTTCGAAGCCATAACGCGGCAACGCCCATCGTGCTGATGGGCTACGCGAATCCCATCGAGGCGATGGGCACCACGACGTTCGCCGACCACGCACAACGCGCGGGCGTCGACGGCGTGATCGTCGTCGATTATCCGCCGGAGGAAGCAGGCGAATTCGCGACGCTCTTGGACGCTCGGAGCATCGCACCGATCTTCCTGCTGTCACCGACCACGCCAGAGGCGCGGATGACGGTCGTCGGGCGGATGGCGCGCGGCTATGTGTATTACGTCTCTCTCAAGGGCGTGACCGGTGCGGGGCATCTGGATACCAGCGAGGTCATCGCCAGGCTCGCCGAGATCCGCAAGCGCGTTGCGCTCCCCGTGGGTGTGGGCTTCGGGATCCGCGACGCGGCGAGCGCGCGGGCGATCGCGGTGCATGCCGACGCGGTGGTCATCGGCAGCCGCATCATCCAGGAAATCGAAGCGGCCCCCGCCGGCGAAGCGCCGCGCCGCGTCGCGGCGTGGCTCGCGACCATACGCGAAGCCGTCGACCAGGTCGCCAAGAGAGCGGCTTAGATCGAACACCACGGGGAGGAAACGATGACCTGGTTACAAAAGCTCCTGCCGCCGCGGATCAAGTCCACACCGGGCGTCACCAAGAAGTCGATGCCCGAAGGGCTCTGGGTCAAGTGCCCGGCGTGCGAGACGGTGCTCTATCGCACCGATCTCGAGAAGAATCTCAACGTCTGTCCGAAGTGCGGCCATCACGGCCGCCTGAACGCGCGCGAGCGCATCGATCAGTTGCTCGATCCGGAGGCCCGTTACGAGATCGGCTCGGAGGTCGTGCCGATCGACAGCCTCAAGTTCAAGGACACCAAAAAATATCCGGAGCGTCTCTCGGCGGCACTCGAGGAAACGGGCGAAACGGATGCGCTGGTCGTCATGCAGGGCAGCATCAAGTCGGTGCCGCTGGTGATGGCCGTGTTCGAGTTCGACTTCATGGGCGGCTCGATGGGCTCGGTCGTGGGTGAGCGCTTCGTTCGCGGCGTCCGGGTCGCCTACGAGAACCGGATCGCGTTCGTCTGCATCACCGCGAGTGGGGGTGCGCGGATGCAGGAAGGTGTCAGCTCGCTCTTCCAGATGGCCAAGACCACTGCGGTGTTGCAGGAGCTCACCAAGGCGCAGCTGCCGTTCGTGTCGCTGTTGACCGACCCCACGATGGGTGGCGTGTCAGCGAGTTTCGCCATGCTCGGCGACATCATCATCGCCGAACCGGGCGCACTGATCGGCTTCGCGGGTCCGCGCGTCATCGAGCAGACAGTGCGCGAAAAGCTGCCCGAAGGCTTCCAGCGTGCCGAATTCCTGCTTGAAAAAGGTGCCATCGACATGATCGTCGATCGCCGCCAGCTCCGCGAAGAGCTGCCGCGCCTGCTGGCGCTGCTGCAGCGGCAGCCGGTGCCGACGAGCTGACGCGCGTCAGCGCGGCGCCGTGAGCCGCCGAGCGTTGTTTCGCCGGTTGCATTCGAGATGAGCCATCCGACCTCGCTTGCCGCGTGGCTTGCCTATCTCGAGACGCTCCATCCGAAAGCGATCGCGCTCGGGCTCGAGCGCGTGCACGCGGTCTATTCGAGGCTCGGGATCGCGCCCGCGTGCCCGGTGATCACCGTCGGTGGGACCAACGGCAAAGGCTCGACCTCGACTTTCCTCGAGCGCATGTTGAGCGCGGGCGGATACCGTGTCGGCCTTTACACCTCGCCGCATCTGCTGCACTACAACGAACGCGTGCGCATCGTTGGCACGGACGCGGGCGACGGCGAGCTTTGTGCCGCGTTCGCCGTGGTCGAGGCCGTGCGCGGAGACACACCGCTCACCTATTTCGAATTCGGCACGCTCGCCACGCTGTGGCTGTTCGCGCAAGCGCGGCTCGACGCGTGGGTGCTCGAAGTCGGGCTGGGCGGCCGGCTCGACGCGGTCAACATCGTCGACGCCGACGTGTCGATCGTCACCACGATTGCGGTGGACCACACCGATTATCTGGGTCCGACGCGCGAGGATATCGGCCGCGAAAAGGCCGGCATCTTCCGCGCCGGCCGCATCGCGATCTGCGCCGACCTGCATCCGCCCGACACGCTCGTCACGCACGCAACAGCCGTCGGCGCCAAGCTGCTGCGCATCGGCGCCGATTTCGGATACGCCGTGCAGGACGCGCAATGGCGCTACTTCGGACCCGGTGGCCAACGCTATGGCCTTCCGCATCCTGCCCTCCGCGGCTCCTATTAGTTCGCCAACGCCGCAGCGGCACTGACGGCGCTCGACGCGCTTCGCGACCGACTCCCGGTCGGCATGGGTGCGGTGCGCGAGGCGCTGGTCGGCATCGAGTTGCCGGGACGTTTCCAAGTGTTGCCGGGACGGCCCGTGATCGTGCTCGACGTTGCGCACAACCCGCAGGCTGCGGCCGCGTTCGCGGACAACCTCGGGGGCATGGGATTTCATCCTCAGACGCTGGCGGTCTTCGGGATCATGGCGGACAAGGACATCGGCGCGGTGATCGATGCTGTCAAGGGCCGCGTCGATCGCTGGCTGGTCGCAACGTTGCCTGCGCCACGAGGAGCTAACGCCGCGCTGCTGCGCGAGCGTCTCCAGCGCGCAGGCGTGCGCGCCGAGGCGATCGGTGAATTTGACGCTGCGGGCGAGGCGTACTCCGCTGCGCGTGGAATCGCGGCCGAAGCTGATAGAATTATCGTCTTTGGATCATTCCTTACCGTGGCAGCCGCGCTCGCGCAAGCGCGCGACGGTCGCGGTGTCTAAGTTCCGCAATGAGTTCCGCAATGAGTTTCCGCAATGGCTACACG
>VBCL01000140.1 GCA_005888865.1 Betaproteobacteria bacterium
GCCGCGCTCGGGCTCGTCTCGCTACAAGCCGCAGCTCAGCAGGTGAATGTCATCTGCCCCATGGCCGCCGAATGGTGCAACATGGCCGCCAAGGAGTTCGAGAAGGCGAGCGGCATCAAGGTGGCGCTGACGCTGATGGGCTCGGGTGAATCCTTCGCCACCGTTGCCGCGGAGAAAGCCAATCCCAAGCACGACATCTGGTACGGCGGCACCGGCGACCCGCATCTGCAGGCGGCCGAGCAGGATCTCACGCTTGCCTATAAGTCGCCGATGATCGATCAGCTTCAGCCCTGGGCGAAGAAACAGGCCGAGCAGGCGAATTACAAGACGATCGGGATCTACCTCGGCGTGCTGGGCATGGGCTACAACACCGAGCTCGTCGCCAAGAAGAAGGCGCCCGTACCCGCCTGCTGGAAAGACCTGGCGCGGCCGGAATATGCGGGCGATGTGCAGATGGCCAACCCCAATGCGTCGGGGACCGCCTACACGACGATCGCCACTCTGGTGCAGATCTTCGGGGAGGAAGCGGCGTTCACGATGCTCAAGTCATGGCACAAGAACATCAGCAGCTACTCGCGGCAGGGCGTGGGGCCGATCAAGGCGACCGCACGCGGCGAGAACATGGTCGCGATCGCGTTCATCCACGACGTCGTCACCGAGGCCACGGCCGGCTTTCCGGTGAAGAGCGTCGCGCCCTGCGAGGGGACCGGCTACGAGATCGGCTCGATGTCGATCGTCAAAGGTGCGAAGAACCTCGACAATGCCAAGAAGTTCTACGACTGGGCGCTCACCCCGGCGGCGCAGAAGCTCTCGTACGAATCGAAGTCGTCGTTCCAGCTCCCGTCGAACGTGAGCACGCCGGTTTCGACACTGTCGCCGAAACCGGCCGAGATCAAGCTCATCGAGTACAACTTCGCCAAGTACGGCTCGGCGGCCGAGCGCAAGCGCCTGCTCGAGCGCTGGGACCGTGAAGTCGGCGGAGCTGCGAAGTGACGCAGGCGTCCGAGAGCAAGAGGCGGAGCCTCGCAGCGATCGGAGACGGCTGCGTCATCCCCGCGCAAGCGGGGATCCAGTGGCGTCTGAACGCACGACGCTGGGCTCCCGCTTTCGCGGGAGCGACGACGCTATTCAGACGTACCAACGACGATCGACGATGATCCGGTGCCTCGCTTTCGCTGTTAGCGCGACATTCTGCGTCTCGGTATGGGCCCAGGGCACGCTCGCGATGTACTGCAGCTCGCCCAGCACCGCGTGGTGCCAGGGCATGGCGATCGGCTTCGAGAGGGCGACCGGCGTCAAAGTCAGCGTCACGCAGAAGGCGACCGGTGAGCTCTTCGCGCAGATCAAGGCCGAAGGCGGCAATCCAAGGGGCGATATCTGGTGGGCAGGACCCGGCGATGCGTTTCTGCAAGCGGCCGAAGAGGGCCTGCTCGAAACCTACAAGTCCCCCAATTTGAGCGAGCTCCACGACTGGGCACGGCGCGAAGCCGAGGTCTCCAAGTACCGCGTCGCCGGCGTCTATGGCGGCATCCTCGCGCTCGGCTACAACACCGAGCTCGTCGCCAAGAAGAAGCTGCCGATCCCGAGATGCTGGAAGGACCTGCTCGACCCGGCCTACAAGGGCGAAGTGATGCTCTCCAACCCGAATTCGTCGGGCACGGCGTACATGATGCTGGCCTCGCTGGTGCAGATCTTCGGCGAGGACCAGGCCTTTCGCTACATGAAGGCGCTCAACGCCAACGTGAACCAGTACGCGCGCTCGGGGATCGGACCGATGACCGCGGTCACGCGCGGCGAAACCGCGATCGGCAGCACGGTGCTGCACGGCGTGGTCAACGAGAGCGTGCGCGGCTTCCCGGTCAAGCCGATCCTCCCCTGCGAAGGCGTCGGCTACGAAGTGGGCTCGATGGCGATCATCAAGGGCACGCGCAATCCGGACAACGCGCGCAAGTTCTTCGACTGGGCGCTGACGGTCGACGCCCAGAAGATCGGGCTCCAGGTCGGAGAATACGCGATCCCGACCAACCGCAATGTGCCTCTGCCGTCGCGGGTGCCAGACCTCGCGTCGATCAAGCTCATCGACTACGATACGGCGAAGTACGGTTCGGTGACAGAACGCAAGCGGCTGCTCGAGCGCTGGGAGAAGGAAATCAACGCGGTCGCTCGGTGACCGGCGACGCGCGATGAGCGGCGATCGCAGGGCCATCGTGTTCTGGCTCGCCGTCGGCGCGGCCGGATTTCTCGTCGTCCCGTGGTACGCGCTCGACGCGTCGCTGTTTTCGGCGGGTTGGCTTTCGGCCTACACGGACAAGGAGGCCGCGCCTGCGCTGCTGCAGATCCTGCGGCACGGGCGCGTCTGGCTCCTGGCGCCGGGCCTGCTGTTGATCGCCGCCGGCGTGTTGCTCGGTGCGCGCCCTCGGCGCATGGCGCGCGCCAACGGTCTTCTTGTGCTCGGCGCCGCGGGCTTCGCCTACGTGCTCGCGCAAGGCTTCGTCATCGGGCCGCAGGGCTGGACGTTCGAAACGCCGCGAGAGCTCTTCGGCCCGCTCGCAACCGGCCAATACGGGATCGGCCTCGGCGCCGTCCTCGTCGCGACCGCCTTTGCAATGCTCTTCGCGCTGGGGCTCTCCGCACGTGGCAATTTCGGCGGTGATGGCTTCATCGCGGGGATGATCGTGGCCGTCGCGGTGCTCACCGCGCTCTTCACCTTCTATCCGGTCTTTCGCATTCTTTCGAGCGCGCTCCAGAACGATGCGGGCGACTGGTCGGCGGCGTCGTTCTTCGGCAGGATGTTCACGACCAAGGTCTGGGGACTCGGCTGCTTTTCCGGCGGACAGCGTTGCGGCGTCGCCTGGAACACGCTGCTCTTGGCACTTGCCTGTGGCGCCGGCTCCACCGCGCTCGGCCTTGCCTTCGCGCTGGTCGCGACCCGGACCGAGTTCCCGTTGAAAAAGCTGCTGCGCGCGCTTTCGATCCTGCCGATCATCACGCCACCGTTCGTCATCGGTCTCGGACTGATTCTCATCTTCGGCCGCGCGGGGATCGTCAACCAGTTCGTCGAATGGGCGTTCGGGCTCGAGCTGGGGCGCTGGTTCTACGGCCTGCCCGGATTGCTGATCGCGCAGCTCCTGTCCTTCACGCCGATCGCTTTCCTGGTGCTGATCGGCATCGTCGAAGGCGTCTCGCCCAGCATGGAGGAAGCCGCCCAGACGTTGCGCGCCAATCGCTGGCGCACTTTCGTCGACGTGTCGCTGCCGCTCATGCGGCCGGGGCTCGCCAATGCATTCCTGATCGGCTTCATCGAATCGATCGCGGACTTCGGCAATCCGATCGTGCTCGGCGGCAACTTCGGCGTGCTCTCGACCGAGGTGTTCTTCTCCGTGGTCGGCGCCCAGCTCGATCAGGGTCGCGCCGCCGCGCTCGGCATCCTGCTGCTGGGCTTCGCGCTGGCCGCATTCTTCGCCCAACGCTGGGTGCTTGGGCGCAAGGTGTACACGGCGCTCTCCGGCAAAGGTGATTCCGGCTTGCCTACGCCGCTGCCCGACCGGGTGCGACGGATCTGCTATGCCGTCGTCGTGCCCTGGATCGTGCTGACGCTGGCGATCTACGCGATGGCCTTCGTCGGCGGTTTCGTCGAGCAATGGGGGCGCAACTACGCGTTGACCTTCCGGCACTACGTCCGGGCGTTTGCGATCGAGCAGGGTCCGCACGGCCTGATCTGGGTGGGAACCGCGTGGAGCTCGTTCTGGACGACGGTCAAGCTCTCGGCGATCGCCGCACCGGCGACGGCAGCGCTTGGTCTCCTCACTGCATACATCCTGACTCGTCACAAGTTCAAGGGCCAAGGCGCGTTCGAGTTCGGCACGATGCTTTCCTTCGCGATTCCCGGCACGGTGATCGGCGTCTCGTACATCCTCGCCTTCAACGTGCCGCCCATCGAGATCACCGGGACCGCGCTGGTCTTGATCGTCTGCAATGTCTTCCGCAACATGCCGGTCGGCGTGCGCGCAGGCATCGCATCGATGGCGCAGATCGACAGGAGCCTGGACGAAGCCTCGACGACACTCGGCGCGCGCGGCGCAACGACCCTGCGCCGGGTGCTCATGCCCTTGCTCAAGCCCGCGCTGGTCGCCGCGCTGGTGTACAGTTTCGTGCGCTCGATGACAACGCTGTCCGCGATCATCTTCCTGGTGTCCGCCGAGTACGAATGGGCGACGACTTACATCATCAACCGCGTCACCAACGGCGACTACGGCGTGGCGATCGCGTACTCGACGGTCCTGATCGTGCTCATGCTCGCGGTGATCTGGGTGATCCAGCGCCTGGTTGGCGAGCGGCGTCTCGGGCGGCGCGCGGGCATTGCAGCCGCCGGCGTGGGAGAATTGGGCGGCACGGCGGCATGACGATGCGTGAAGAGCGTCGTCAAGGCGTCTCGCCTGTCACCGGACGATCATGAAAGCGGCCTCGATCGAATTCGAACATGTCAGCAAGGTCTACGGCGAAGTCGCCGCGGTCCACGACATTTCTTTCGCCATCGCGCCGGGAACCCTGGTCACGCTGCTGGGACCGTCGGGATGCGGCAAGACGACCACGCTGCGGATGATCGCTGGACTAGAGCTGCCGAGTCGCGGCACGATCCGCATCGGCGGCGCCGACGTGACCCGCATTCCCGCGTCCGAGCGCGACGTGTCGATGGTCTTCCAGAGCTACGCGCTGTTCCCGCACATGACCGTGCAGGAGAACGTGAGCTACGGTCTCACCGTCTCCAGGCTTCCCAAGCCGCAGGTCCTGGAACGCACGCGTGCCGCGCTGGCGACAGTCGGCCTCACGGGCTTCGATGCGAGACTGCCCTCCGAGCTCTCGGGCGGACAGCAGCAGCGCGTGGCGGTCGCGCGCGCGCTGGTGCTCGAGCCGGCGGTCCTCCTCTTCGACGAACCTCTGTCCAACCTCGACGCACGGCTGAGGCGCCAGATGCGCGAGGAGATCCGCGATCTGCAGCAAAGGCTCTCGCTCACTGTCGTGTACGTGACCCACGACCAGGCCGAAGCGATGGCGGTATCGGACCGGATCATCATCATGAACAAGGGCGGCGTCGCGCAGGAAGGTGCGGCGCGCGAGCTCTACGAGCAGCCGAAGGACGTTTTCGTCGCCGGATTCATGGGCGAGGCCAATCGCGTGAAGGGAACCCTCCGGCACGTCGACGCCTCGCTCGGCGAGCTCACTCTGGGGCCGCTCA
>VBCL01000141.1:0-5859 GCA_005888865.1 Betaproteobacteria bacterium
AGGCGCAGCGTTTTCGATTCGATCGGATGCATCGCGTTACGCCCGAGGCTCAGCCGGAAACATGACTGCGCCGGATCGGCGCGTTGCCTTCCAGTGCCTGAGAAGAATAACGAACGTGATGTAGTGCGTCACCAGCAGCGCCGGAACCCAGAAGGCGGGTATCCAGTAGGCAGGGCCCATGTACGGAGCCGCGCCGTAGAGTGTCGCCAGCGTGATGGCTACGCCGAGATCCAGCGTACCTTCCACGCTGAAGATCCATACGAGGGCGCGCGCACCTTTCCAGTTCGTCGCTACTGCCGGAATCGCCGCGAGCGCGAGTAGCGCGGCCAACAGGTCGCCGAATGCTGCGGGATACGCAAAGGGCATCGGAATTCCTGCGTACGTGGCGCCCGGAGCCAGAAACATCAGTCCCAGGTGCCGGACGGAGTGAATGCAGGAGCAGGATCGGAAGGAGCACGGTCTGGGGGCGGAGCTCCGGGAGTCTCGGCAGAACATAGAGCTTCGCTGCGATCCCGAAGATCAGAGTGCTGAAAAGCAGATTCACGGTGAGAATGTTCATGGTCAGCGCCTCTCGAACGCGAGCTTGATGCCAAGGGTCACCAGGATCGCACCGCTCGAACGGTAGACCCAGGCGAGGACACTTGGGCGGGAACGCAACCAGCCCGACAACGCGCCCGCGAAAAGACCCACCGGCGCTTTGACCATAAACGTGAGTGCGGCGAACGCCACGCCCAGAGCGAAGATCGTCAGCGTCGGGTGGATCGCTTCCGGCGAGACAAACTGCGGCAGAAATGCGAAATAGAAGACGGCGACCTTCGGATTGGACAGGTTCGAAAACGCGCCGTCGAAAAACAGCTTGCCCAGCGGGCGCGGTGGCAACGACCCCAGCGCGAGGCTTTCCTGTCGTGTGCGCAGCAAGCCGAAGCCGAGATACAGCAGGTACGCCGCGCCGACAAGTTTGAGTGCCACGAACAGCCACTCGGAGGTGCGCAGGATGGCTCCCAGGCCAAGGGTTGCGAAAAGCGTATGGCCCGCGAGGCCGACGCTCACCCCTGCGGCGGTCACGACTCCGGCAGCGGCGCCCTGAGATACGGAGCGTGACATGACGAGAATCATGTCCTGACCCGGCGTCACGATGAGCAAGAGCGATGCCACGACGAAGAGCAGCCAGCTCGCGTCAATCACGATCGGACCTTAGGCTACCGTACAGCGTCGCCTGCCGCCGATGAAACGCAGCATGGTTGGCGGCTCGCGTTGAGGTGATCGTCAGGCATTTGAGTCCTCATCGGGCGCCCGTCGATAGATGACGTAATACACCAATCCCACCAGGACACTGCCGCCAATGATATTGCCCAGTATGACCGGCAGCAAATTACCGAGAAATCCGAGCCAGGTGACGGTACTGGCGCCCGTCTCCAGCAACATGCCGAGCGGGATGAAGTACATGTTGGCCACACTATGCTCGAACCCGGCGGCAACGAAGGCGGATATGGGAAAGACGATGGCGACAACCTTGTCGATGACGCTTCTTCCGGCCAGCGCCATCCAAACCGCCATGCAGACCAGGGCGTTGCAGAGCACGCCCTTGAAGAAAGCGGTCGAGAAAGGCAGCGCGACCTTGCCCGCGGCGATCCTCACGTATTCCTGGGCGATTGCACCGTCGTTCATCTCGGCATGACGGGAGAGAAAAACCAGCAAGGCCAGGCCGGTTGCGCCTATGAAGTTGCCACTGCAGACAATGGCCCAGTTCCGCAACAGGTCGCGAGTGCTGATCTTGCCGTCGGCCCAGGCCATCGCCAGAAGATTATTCCCGGTAAACAGCTCCGCGCCCGCAACCACGACAAGAATCAGTCCGAGGGAAAATGCCACGCCACCGAGGACTTGTCGGGCAGCAAAGCCCAGGGAGGGATCGGATTTCACGATTACGAAGTAGAGCGCGCCGAGGCCGATGAAGGCCCCGGCCAGTATGCTGAGCATCAGCATGGAGAGCAGCGGCAGACGCGCCTTGGACACGCCGATGGTCTCGACTTTGGCGGCGATTTCGCTGGGGGAGAAAGCGTCGAAGCCGAAGAGTTCAGACATGGTCCGCCCGGGGCGTGATAACGGAGAAAAGGAGATTCCGGCCGCGAGAGCATACGCCCACCTTTCGTTTGCCGCCTATGGCTCCTAGGCCGCACCATGAACTCCGGTCCAGGACGCTGCCCGGCAAGACGGACACCGGGGGCTGGCGCGTTCGCCCACCATTGACGCGCATGCCGCCAAAGCAAACAATCGCTATTCAACGACGGTGTGATCACCAGGAACAGTCCCGATGTCTCAGACCACGGCGGCCGCACGCGACCAGTCCTTCCACCTGCACCCCGCGACGAACCTGCGAACGGTGCAAAAGGAGGGACCGCTCGTTATTACGCGCGGCGAAGGCGTTTACGTCTACGACGACGAGGGCCGGCGCTACCTCGAGGGGATGTCCGGGCTGTGGTGCGCATCGCTCGGTTTTTCCGAGCGGCGGCTTGCCGAGGCCGCGTACCGCCAAATGTGCGAGCTGCCGTTCTATCACAGCTTTTCGGGGAAAGTCCCGGCGATCGCCACCGAGCTCGCCCAGCGGCTGATCCGCATAGCGCCGGCGGGCATGGGCAAGGCGCTTTTCGCGAACTCCGGATCCGAGGCCAACGACACCGCCATCAAGCTCGCGTGGTACATCAACAACGCGCTGGGTCGCCCTCGCAAGAAGAAGATCATTTCGAGGCAGCGGGCATACCACGGCGTGACGATTGCGACCGCGAGTCTCACCGGCCTCGCCTTTGCGCATGAGGATTTCGATCTGCCGATCGCGCGCATCCTGCACACTGACTGCCCGCATTACTACCGCGGTGCGCAACCGGGCGAGAGCGAGGAAGCTTTCGCGGCGCGGCTTGCAGACAATCTCGAGCAGCTGATCCTGCGGGAGGACCCGGACACAGTCGCGGCGTTCTTCGCCGAGCCCGTGATGGGGGCGGGCGGGGTGATCGTGCCGCCCGCCAGCTACTTCGATCGTATCCAGTCGATCCTGAAGAAGTACGACATCCTGTTCGTCGTCGACGAAGTGATCTGTGGGTTCGGCCGCACCGGCAACATGTTCGGCACGCAAACCTTCGGCCTCGAGCCCGACATCATGACGCTGGCCAAGGCGCTCTCTGCCGGATACCAGCCGATCTCGGCCAATCTCCTGACGAACGCGCTCTACGACGTCCTGCTTGCGCAGAGTGATAAGCTCGGCATCTTCGGGCATGGCTACACCTACTCCGCGCATCCGGTGCCGGCCGCGGTCGCCCTCGAGACGCTGAAGATCTACGAGGAGCGTGACATCGCCAGTCACGTGCGCCGCGTCGGGCCGCGAATGCAGGCGGCGATCCGCAGCTACGCTGATCATCCGCTCATCGGCGACGCGCGCGGCATTGGACTGATCGGTGCGGTCGAGCTCGTCCGCGACAAGGCGAGCAGGCAGAGCTTCGACCCGAAGGCGGGCGTCGCCGCGTATCTTGTGCGCCGCGCCCAGCACCACGGGGCGATACTGCGCAACATGCCCGGCGATGTCGTCGCCTTCAGCCCGCCGCTGATCATCAGCGAGACCGAGATCGACGAGATGATGACGTGCTTCGGCGTGGCGCTCGACGATACGTGGTCGATGGTGAAGGATAAAGGCCTCGCGTGAACACCATCGGAGGCGCGGCGCGACAGGCTGCGAAGCGTTGACCCATGGCGGGGCAAAGGACGATCATTATTACCGGTGCCTCTCGCGGCATCGGCCACGCGACGGCGCTGCGCTTCCACGCCGAAGGTTGGCGCGTCATTACCGTGTCGCGCCGCCCCCCGCCGGGGCAATGTCCTTGGAGCGTGGCGACCTCCCACATCCTGCTTGATCTGTCCGATCTGGATGATATTGTGCGTTGCGTGGAGATCATGCGCGGCATGCTCGTCGACGGGGAGCTGGACGCACTGGTCAATAATGCCGGCATTTCGCCCAAGGGCCCGGACGGATCGCGGTTGAATTCGCTGGAAACGGACATCGACACCTGGCAGGCGATGTTCAACACCAACTTTTACGCGCCATTGCTCCTGACACGCGGGTTTGTCGCGGAGCTGGCGCGGGCGCGGGGCGCCGTGGTCAATCTCACCTCGATCGCCGGTTCGCGCGTGCACCGGTTCGCCGGGTCCGCCTATGCAACTTCTAAGGCTTCGCTCGCAAGCCTCACGCGGGAAATGGCATTCGACCTGGCGTCCGCTGGGATCCGTGTCAACGCGATCGCGCCCGGCGAGATCGACACTGCGATACTGTCGCCCAGAACTTCGGAGATCGTGGACCGCGACATTCCGATGCGCAGGCTTGGGACGATCGAGGAGGTGGCCAACCTGATCTGGTTCCTGTGTTCGGCGCAGGCCACCTACATTACCGGGGCCGAGATCCCGATCAATGGGGGACAGCACGCATGAGAGCTGCCGGGCCGCCCCAAGGCGCGAATTGCGCCCCGGCCTTTTGGGGCAGCACAGCGGCGGAATTTGCCAAGTGAGTGGCCAATGAGCCCGCAAGCGTGGGAGTCCAGTAATGGATAGCGAGCCGATCGTCCGCTTCGTCGGCATCGGCAAGACTTACGATGGCGTGCTCCGCGTCGTCGAGGCGCTCGATCTCGACATCGAGCGCGGCGAGTTCCTCACGCTGCTCGGACCTTCGGGTTCGGGCAAGACGACGACACTGATGCTCCTCGCCGGCTTCGAGACGCCCACCGCCGGCGAAATCCTGCTCGAAGGCAAGCCCCTGTCGCACGTTCCGCCCTATCAGCGCAACATCGGCATGGTATTCCAGAATTACGCGCTGTTTCCGCACATGACCATCGCCGAGAACATCGCCTTCCCGCTGTCGGTGCGCGGTGTGCCAGCGTCCGACATCGCGACGCGGGTCGAGCGCGCTCTCGGCATGGTGCAGCTCGGTGGGCTCGGAAAACGGCGACCCGCCCAGCTCTCCGGCGGCCAGCAGCAGCGCGTCGCGGTGGCGCGCGCGCTGGTGTTCGAGCCGAAGCTGATCCTCATGGACGAGCCGCTGGGCGCTCTGGACAAGCAGCTGCGCGAGCAGATGCAGCTCGAGATCCGCCAGCTGCATCAGCGACTCGGGGTGACCATGGTCTACGTCACCCACGATCAGGCCGAAGCGCTCACGCTGTCGGATCGCATCGCCGTGTTTCACCGCGGCAGGATCGAGCAGCTCGACACACCCGAGCGGATGTACGAATACCCGAAGAACGCGTTCGTTGCGCGTTTCATTGGCGAGAACAACCGGCTCGACGGTACGCTGGAGGCGGTGGCCGACGGGCGTTGCGCGATCCGCATCGACGCCGGCGATGCTCCGATCGACGGGACGCTGGTGGAACCGGTGCCGGACGGCGGCGCGGTCACGGTATCGCTGCGGCCCGAGCGGGTGCAAATCCGCGCGGCGGGGCATACAATCGACGGACATCCCGGCTGTCGTCTCGCGGGCTCGCTGCAGGAGGTCATCTATCTCGGCGATCACGTCCGGGCACGGGTCGCCCTGGCCGGCAAAGGAGAGTTCATGGTGAAGCGCCCCATTTCCGAGGCGCATACGCTGCCGCACATCGGTGCAGCGGTGGAGGTATTCTGGACGCCCGAGCATTGTCGGGCGTTTGCGCAGGAGACGTAGCATCCTGTCCCGCGCGCTGGCGACCGATTCACGTTTTATCGGAGGAGGATCTCATGCAAACCAAAAGTATCTGGATGGTGGCGCTCGCTGCGGCGGCGCTGGTGCTGGCCACGGCGACGCCGGCGCGCGACCTGACGGTCGTCTCGTGGGGCGGCGCATATCAGGACGCG
>VBCL01000141.1:5882-8187 GCA_005888865.1 Betaproteobacteria bacterium
AGCCGTTCATGGAAACGACCAAGATCAAGATGGCCGAGGAGAACTGGGACGGCGGTGTTGGCACGCTGCGGGCCAAGATCCAGGGCGGCAACAACAACTGGGACGTGGTCCAGGTCGAATCGGAAGAGCTCCTGATCGGTTGCGAGGAAGGGCTCTACGAAAAGCTCGACTGGACCAAGCTCGGCGGCAAGGAGAAGTACCTCCCCGACGCGGTCAACGACTGCGGCGTGGGTGCCATCGTCTACAGCTTCATCCTCGCTTACGACGGCGACAAGATCAAGGGCGACGCGCCCAAGTCGTGGGCAGACTTCTGGAACGTGCAGAAATGGCCGGGGAAGCGCGCGTTGCGCAAGGGGCCGAAGACCACGCTGGAGATCGCGCTCATGGCCGACGGCGTCGCGCCGAAGGACGTGTACAAGACACTCGCCACCAGCGAGGGCGTCGAGCGCGCGTTCAAGAAGCTCGATCAGCTCAAGCCCAACCTGGTGTGGTGGGAAAAGGGCTCGCAGCCGCCGCAGCTGCTCGCCTCCGGCGAGGTCGCCATGACCGATGCCTACAACGGCCGGATCGCGGCGGCGAACGACAAGGACAAGAAGAACTTCAAGATCGCGTGGACCAACAATCTCTACACGATCGACTCGTGGGTCATCATGAAAGGCTCGCCGAACAAGGCGCAGGCGGAGACGTATCTGCAGTTCGTCAACGATCCGCAGAACCAGAAGAACCTGCCGCCGAAGATTCCCTACGGCCCGACGGCCAAGGCGGCCACACCGCTGATCGACAAGAACGTGCTGCCGAACCTCGCCACCGCGCCGGAAAACATCGCGTCGGCACTGTACATCAACGACAAGTTCTGGCTGGAGAACCTGGACAAGCTGAACCAGCGCTTCAACGCCTGGGTCGCCAAGTAAACGGCTGACAGGCGACGCGAGGGAGCGATGTTGCGCGGCGCGGCGGCGTCGCTCCATGCAGCGCTGGCGGGCGTCGACAACGACGCCGCCGATTTGCGCCGCGCGCTCGCGAAGAGCCGGCGCCGCGACCAGTTGCGCGCCGCAGCGCTGGTCCTGCCGCTCTTCGTATTCCTCGCGGCATGCTTCGTCCTGCCGATCGGCGCGATGCTCTCGCGCGGCGTCATCGACACCGACATCGCGCGCATCCTGCCCGAGGTTACTGCGGCCTTGAAGGGCTGGGATGGTCGCGACGTTCCGCCGGAGTCCGCTTACGCCGCGCTGATCGCGGACATTCGGGGTGCGCGCGACGCGGGCATGCTGGCGAGCGCGGCGACGCGTCTTAATTACGACGTACCCGGGTTTCGCACGCTGCTCTTCACCACGGGTCGGCAGCTTCCGTCCGAGGTGTCGGGATCGGCGCGCGATACGCTGATCGGCATCGATCCCAAATGGGGCGAGCGTGAGACCTGGGCGGTGATCCGCCGCGCCGGTGGCCCCGTCACCGACTTCTACCTCCTTGGCGCACTCGACCTGCGTCGCGACGCCGACAATTCGATCACTGGCGGGCCAGCCGAGCAGCGGGTGTTCCGTGATGTGCTGGGGCGCACGCTGTGGATCTCGGCGATGGTAACGCTGGTTTGTCTCGCGCTCGGCTATCCCGTCGCCTACGTCATCGCCGCGCAGCCGCCGGGACGTGCCGCCATGCTGCTGTTCCTGGTGCTGCTGCCGTTCTGGACCTCGCTCCTGGTGCGCACGGCCGCCTGGGTCGTGCTGCTGCAGAGAGAGGGCGTGCTGAACAGCCTGTTCCTGTCGCTCGGGCTCGTGCACGAGCCGCTGAAGATGATCTTCAACCGATTCGCCGTCTACGTGGCGATGGTGCACGTGCTGTTGCCGTTCATGGTGTTGCCGCTATACAGCGTGATGCGCGGCATTCCGCCTTCGTATGTCCGGGCGGCATCGTCGCTGGGCGCGAAGCCGTTCACCGCGTTCCGCCGCGTTTACCTGCCTCAGACGCTTCCCGGCATCGGCGCCGGTTGCCTAATGGTGTTCATCCAGGCGCTGGGCTACTACATTACGCCGGCGCTGGTCGGCGGCGCCGACGATCAGATGATCAGCTACTTCATCGCTTTCTACGCCAGCAGGACCGTCAACTGGGGAATGGCCGCGGCGCTGTCGATCATGCTGCTCGCGGCGACCCTTGCGCTCTACGCGGTCTACAACCGCATGGTGGGCGTCGAGCGGATGCGGCTCGGATGAAAACGGGCACTGCGACATTGGGAGAACGCGTCACCCGCGTCGGGCTTACCGTGCTGACCGGGGCGGTGCTGCTCTTCCTCGTGGCGCCGATACTCACC
>VBCL01000142.1 GCA_005888865.1 Betaproteobacteria bacterium
CCACTTACGCAGCACCAACATTACTGGGCTTGTCATCGCCGGGATGATGACCCATATGTGCATAGATACAACTACCCGCGCCGCTGCTGATCTTGGCTTGACGTGTTTTTTGGCACACGACGCCTGTGCCACGCGAGCTCTGTCCTTCAACGGCGTTCAGGTTCCGGCCGACAGCGTTCAAACCGCTTACCTTGCCGCGCTAAACGGTCTCTTTGCGAAGGTTATGTCTGCCAGTGAATTGTGCGGTGACCTCTGACCCGTCGTTGAAGCTCGCCTTCGGCAGCCGCTGAACTCAAACGTTGGCCCTCTGCCTTCGCAGCCAGCGTCAGGAGCTGCGGCGGGCCGTGAGTTTCAGCACTTCGGGATTCACCACGTTGATCGGCGCGCCCGTCCCATAGGCGATGACTTGATCGAAGATGTCGGCGAACTGAATTTCGTACTCTTCACGCGAAACGTAGCCGATGTGGGGTGTGCATACGACGTTGTCCATGTGGAATAGCGGGTGGTTGGTGTCGAGAAGGGGCTCTTCGTCGTAAACATCGACCGCCGCCATACCCGGTCGCCCCCGTCGAAGCGCGGTCACCAACGCCCCTTGTTCGATCAGCGCCGCACGGCTGGTGTTGACGAGCAATGCCGAAGGCTTCATTCGCGCCAGGTCGCCTGCGCTGACGATACCCCGTGTCGATTCGACCAGACGCATGTGAAGGCAGATGACATCGCATTCCTCGAAGAACGCTTCCTTGCTGCGCGCTACTTGGTAGCCGTCCGCTTGCGCGCCCGCACGTGATGCCTCGCGCGCCCACACCATCACGTTCATCCCGAATGCCTTCGCGTATCCAGCGACTACGGCACCAATCCTTCCGTAGCCGTAGACCCCCAAGGTCTTACCGCGCAGGCTGGAGCCGACGCCGATCTGCCACTTCCCTGCGCGCAGTGCCGACATCTGCTGGGGAATCTGACGCATTGCGGCGAGAACCAGGCCCCAAGTCAGCTCCGCCGTGGCATACGAAGGTGTGTCGGCATGCTGACCCGATGAGACGATCACGCCGCGCCGGGTGCAGGCATCGATGTCGATGTGCGGGAATACGCTGCGCTGGCTGATGAGCTTGAGCCTGTCCAGCCGATTGATCAACGGTGCACGGACTTGCGTTCGCTCGCGAATCAGCACGAGGGCTTCGGTGTCCCTCAGTCGCGCCGCAAGCCTGTCGACATCTTCCACGTGATCGTTCCAGATTGTGATGTCGTGTCCTTGGAGCTTGCGGAAACAGGCCAGCGTGCGCACCGTGTCGTGGTAGTCGTCAAGAATTGAGATCTTCATGCAGCGATGCCTCCTCATTGCAGTGAGCACGCGCAAACTCTGCGCGCGTCCCCGAATAAGCAGCCCGCGACGGGCCCCTTAATTTACCGTAGCTCGGAAGGTGTTGCGTCGTAGCAAGTCGGCCCGAACTCCATGCTGGAGTACCGGGCGATCGGGCCCAGCATCTGTGCCGCAGCATCGAATACCGCGATAATGCTGTCTGCGGTATGCAAGCAGCCGATGCGCACGGTTGTCATCCGGACAGTATCCAGAACAAGTTTCTCGCGTTGGGGTCGCTGTTACGCAGGTTTCACGCGTTCACGCGCCGACAGTTGAAGGTTCCTTAGAGCCGTTGCTTGCCGAAGCCCGCATCGCGAGCAAGCACGATCGCCCGCGAGCGGTTGTCCACTTCGAGCTTGGCGAAGATACTGGTGATATGGTTACGCACCGTCTTCACGCTCAGGCCGAGTTGCGCGGCGATTTGCGTATTGTCACGGCCCTGCGCGATCAGCTCGATCAGCTCGAGCTCGCGCGGCGTGAGCGCTGCAAACGTCGGATCGTCGATCGAATGCGCGGGCAGGAAGCCGCGCAGTTCGTCGATCCAGCGTGACCACATGAGCTCGTTTTCGAGTAGCAGGTGATTGTCGCTTTCCAGCGGCACAAAGCGCGCGCCCGGGATGAGACCCGCGATCAGGCGGCCTTCCGCGAACGGCACGCGCGCGTCGCGCACGCAATGCAGGACCAGGGTCGGGCACGAGACCTTGGGCAGGAGCGATACGACGTCGATGTCGTTGAAGATGCGCATGAACCGCCCGGCATTCGCGGGAGAGGTCGAGATGCGCTCCAGCTCGTTGAACCAGCGATGCTGCTCGGCCGTGCCACCGGGAATGAACTGGGTGGTAAAGAACTGACGGAAAGCCGGATTCTCCTGGCCCCAGCCGAGCTCGGCGAGCTTGTTCATCGTCTCGGCTTCTTCGCGCTGCCGCGCATCGGCGCCACGCCGCAGGCGGCCACGGGCGTATCCACCATGGATGATCAGGTGACTCACGCGCTCCGGGTGGCGAACTGCGTACGCCACTGCGATGGACGCGCCCTGGGAGATGCCGAGCAGCGGGAAACGATCGACCCCGGTGGCCTCGACCACCGTTTCGAGGTCGCCGATCCACTCCTCGAACGACAGATCGGGGACATCCCAGTCCGACAGGCCGCATCCGCGCTCGTCGTAGCGCAGGAGGGTGTGCTCGCGGGAGAGCTCGGTGAGCAGATGGCTCCAGACCGGACTTTCCCAGTCGAACTCCAGATGGCTCAGCCAATTTGCCGCCTTGACGAGAGGACGGCCACGACCCGACGTGGCGTAGGCAATCCGCGCGCCGTCGCGGCTGGTGCAAAAGCGGATTGTCTGCCTGGAAGAAGCGGCCATTGAGCCCCCGTGACGACAAGTCAATGGTAGCGCAACAGCGCCGCTGCGGATTCGATTACACCGCGCGACGATACCCGTTCGCTCGCGGGACCCGCGGGTGCTCGGTACCCCACTCGCTTCCGCGGGTTTCCCGCTCGCTCCGCCGCGTCGGTCGCGCGCACGCTTGGGCTATAATCTGCGCTGCTTCAGTACCGGCCTCGCCCCTCTTTCTCCATGCACGTCTTTTTCGAGGACGACGGCGCGTTCAAGGCCGGCACCGTCCTCGCCGATAACGATACCTCGTTGCAGGTCGAAGCCGCGTCCGGCAAGCGGCTCAAGATCAAGGCCGCGCACGTCCTGCTGCGCTTTGCCGACCCCTCGCCCTCGGCGCTGCTTGCAGATGCGCAGACCCTCGCCGCGGAGCTCGACCCGAATTTCCTGTGGGAGGTGAGCGGCGAGGGCGAGTTCGCATTTTCCGAGCTCGCCGGCGAATACTTCGGCCGCGCGCCCAAGCCCGCCGAAGCTGCAGCGCTCGCGATCTGTCTGCATCGCTCACCGATGCATTTCCACAAGAAGGGTAAGGGTCGTTACCGCGCCGCGCCCCCTGACGCGCTCAAGGCCGCGCTCGCCGGCGTCGAGCGCAAGCGGCGCGAAGCCGAGCAGGTGGCGGCGTGCGCCGAGGAGCTGAAGGCGCATCGGTTGCCGGAAGGGTTCCGCGACAAGTTGTCGATGCTGCTCTACAAGCCGGACAAGCTCGCGATCGAAACGCGGGCCCTGTTCGCGGCGTGCGAGGCATTGCAGACCAACCCCCAGGCTCTTCTCGCGGCCTGCGGAGCAATCCCGTCGACGCACGAGTATCACTTCAACCGTTTCGTGTTCGAGATGTTTCCGCGCGGCACCGGGTTTCCTCTTGTCGCCGCGCTGCCCGAACCACCCGAACTTCCGCTTTCCGCAGCGCGCGCGTTCTCGATCGACGATGCGGCGACCACCGAGATCGACGATGCATTCTCGGTTCGGGCGCTGGCCAACGGCCACCTGGAGCTGGGCATCCACATCGCCGCCCCGGCGGTCGCGATCACGCGCGGCTCGCCGCTGGATGCGATCGCCCGCGAGCGTCTTTCCACGGTTTACATGCCGGGTCGGAAGATCACCATGTTGCCCGACGAAGTCATCGAACGCTTCACGCTCGCCGCCGGAGCAACGCCACCGGTCGTGTCGCTCTACATCGAGGCCGCGCCGGACGGTACGCCGCTCAAGCAAGTGACGCGGCTCGAGCGCATCCCGATCGCCGCGAACCTGCGCCTTGACGCAATCGGGGAACGCTTCGCGGAAGCCGCGGCGCCCGGCGAGCCGGAATGGACCGACGAGCTTCGCGTCCTGTGGAGAGTTGCGCAGAAACTGGAGGCCGTGCGCGGAAAGACCGAAACGCAGCGGGTGGAGTACAGCTTTCGCGTCGACTGGGACGCCGCGCCCGACGGTCGGGTTGCGATCGTGCCGCGACCGCGCGGCTCGCCGCTCGACAAGCTCGTCGCCGAGCTGATGATCTACGTCAACAGCACGTGGGGCAAGGTCCTCGCCGACGCGATCGTGCCGGGACTGTATCGAACGCAGACGGCGGGCAAGGTGAAGATGAGCACCACGCCCGAGCCGCATCAGGGCCTCGGCGTGGCGCAGTATCTGTGGGCGAGCTCGCCGCTGCGCCGCTACAGCGACCTCGTCAATCAGCAGCAGTTGCTGGCCGTTGTTGGGGGCGCCAAGCCGCCCTACCCGCATGGCGATGCGCAGCTTTTCGCCGCAGCAGCGGATTTCGAGAGCACCTATGCGCAATATGCGGAATTCCAGAGCCGCATGGAACAGTATTGGTGCCTGCGCTGGCTGATCCAGGAGCACGTGCAGGAGACGACGGCCACGGTGCTGCGCGAGAACCTTGTACGCTTCGACGCACTCCCGCTCGTGTTGCGCGTAGCGGACATGCCGCCGCTCGCGCCCGAAAGCCGTGTCCGGCTCGCGATCGGCCGCGTCGACCTCCTCGAAGCGACGCTCGAAGCGCGCTACGCAGGGCTCGCGCCGGACTAGCGGGCCCCGCCGGCGGCGAGCCGGTGCCCCGGCCGAGTCAGGTTCGAGGCTATACTCACGGGTTAAATGCCCGCCAAGACCGCGCGCAGCCGATCCGGAGCCATGCTCCGTGTCGTCGCTCCGCGCAAGGCCGCCTCGGAACCCGCCGCGCGCGCCGCTCTCGTCGCCGAGCCGCGGACGATGTCGCTGCCGTTCATCGGGGCGGATGTCGGTGTGTCCGATCGCCTGCTCGCCGCGACGCTTGCCGCCTCGATCGTCCTGCACGCGGTGGTGCTCGCGCTCAAGTTCAGCCCGTTCGATCTTTCCGTGTTCGATCGCAGTGGCCCGCCGCTCGAGGTCGCGCTGGTCAACGCCAAATCCAAGACCAAGCCGACCAAGGCCGAGATCCTGGCGCAGCACCATCTCGATGGCGGCGGCAACACCGACGCCAACCGCCGAGCAAAGACGCCGTTGCCGGTCCTGCCCAAGGAGAGCAACAGCACCGAGCTCGCGGTCGCGAGCCAGAAGGTCGAAACGCTCGAAAAAGAAACCAAGGAGCTCATGACGCAGCTCAGGTCGGCGGCGGCCGTCGCGCCCATCGTGCCCAATCCGACCGACGTACCGGAGCCGCCGCTCTTGCCCAGCGCCTCCGAGATCATGCAGAGGACGCTCGAGGCGGTGCGCCTGGAAGCCCAGATCTCCAAGGAAATGGACGCGTACGCCAAGCGGCCCAAGCGCCGCTTCGTCGGCGCCCGCGCCGAAGAATATCGCTTCGCGCGCTACGTCGAGGACTGGCGGCTCAAGGTCGAGCGCGTAG
>VBCL01000149.1 GCA_005888865.1 Betaproteobacteria bacterium
GGAATGTCTTCGGGCATATGCGCGAACGGCGACATCAGCGCACTCTGCTCGGCGTTCTCGACCAGGTGCGCGTCGATCGCGGCGACAATCCGGTCGAGCACCGGCTTGGTGCTCATCCATCCGCTCACCATGCCCGGCTTCAACCGGGCGATCGTGTCTTCGGCGACCTTGGGCGCGGCGCGGATGCGCTTGATGTAGTCACGATAGTCTTCGGCCGTGCGGAACGGCGTCACCTGCGCGGCGCGCGGCAGGACGTTGTGCAGGCCGCCCAGCGTCGTCAGCACCAGCGCGTCGGCATCCGTGAACTGCTGCGCCTCGACGGCGAGCTCCATCTTGTCGACGAGCAGCGCGTATGAAATCCGGTCTTGGCCGTGTAGGGCCTTGGCGTCCAGTGCCCTCAGCCGCTCCAGCGCGTGGCGCTCACGCGCGCGCTCGCGTTCGAGCGTGGCGAGCGACAAATCCGGCAGAAGATGGTTGTAGCCCGGAACGCCGCGAACGGTGGCCGCGATCGGATTGCGTCGCAGCGTCGCGTCCAGGTCTTCGTCGAGGAGGGCTTTGAGCTGCGCTGCGGGAGCGGCGTCTTGAGTCTGAGCGTGCACGTTGGGGATTCCCAGCATGATGAGAACGGCGAGCAAGATAGCACGACGTCGGGCCATGTATGGCAAGCGCCCAGGATCAGGCTCGGAGCGATTTGAGCTGTGCCTTGAGGCCGCGCGCGGCCAGCGCGTAGCCACCGTCACTGCCATCGACAAAGTGCACGTGGTTTCCGTTGTAGGAAAACACGATGCAGGTCAACAGTGCTTCGCTCGACTTATGCATTCCGTAGACCAGCCGGCCTTCGCGGCGCTGCCCTTCGAGGTGGTCCTGCAGCTCCTTGCATTGCGCTTCGCTGCCATCCATGACCATGCGCAGCATGCCGTCGAACTTGCGGCAATCCGAGTTTTCCACCAACTCGTCGATGTAGTGGCTCCAACGCACGGTCTTGGTGTCGATCTTGCGTGCGAACAGGTAGACGCCCGCGAGGTTGAGCAACACCATCCGTGCAAAATATTTGATCCGCCCCCAGGGGCCGAGCCGGCTTGAACGTACGCGCCACTCGTGGCCGAGCTGACGCGGATTGAACGACAGCGCCATGTGTTCGGCGCGCAAGGGGTGGTAGCTGGAGATGTCGCCATAGATTTGCGCGATCTTGTCGGACACCTTGCGGTAAGTGGCCAGGTTCGCGTCGGCCTCGCTCGACACCGCGGCCACCAGCAGCGCAAGCTTGTGGTCACTAAAGCTCGGCACACCCTGCCAGCGGCACTCGAAACCCTCGAAGCTGCCTTCGCGCACGCCCCCGTCTTCCTCGACGCGCAGCACGCCTTGCGCGAGCGGGTCCTTGACCATGCGTTCGGCTTCTTCCCAGCCGCGTCCGGAGAAGGTCGGTTGGGTAACGTTCGGTGACAGGCGAACCTTCGCCAGCCGCACCGACAGTCCCTTGTCGAGCAGCTCCGACACCCGGACCAGGCCGACACGCAACGAGAGCTCGAAGCTCTCCCGCGACAGCCGTTGGGCTTCCCGCAATGCCGGGATCGCGCGCTCACGCAAGGCGTCGGGCACGGCGAAGGTCGCGCCATCGCCGCCGAAAACAAACGGCATATCGACACTTCGGTCCACGTTGACGACTGCCGCGATACAGGCCACGCCGACGGTGTTGACCTTCTTGTAGGCGCCGGCTTCGATCGCCTTGGTCGAGTCGATCACATCGGCGATGACGATCCACCAGTCACCCGGAACCTGGGCGTGCCGGTCGGTCTCGATGGCCTCGGCAAAGGACTTCAGCACCGGAAGATCGTGGTAGAAATTAAGCGTCATCGAATCACCTCATCTGCCCTCACCAGTATCGATTGCGGGATCGTGATGTCGAGCGCCATGGCTGTCTTGAGGTTGATCACCAGCTCGAACTTTGTCGGCTGTTCGATGGGCAGATCTCCGGGGTTTGCGCCCTTGAGGATTTTGTCGACGTACTGCGCGCCGCGGCGCGACAGATCCGCAAGATGTGCGCCGTACGAAAGCAGGCCGCCCGCATCCACGAATTCGCGGAGCCCATACATCGCCGGCAACCGATGGCGAGCCGCGAAGTCGATGATTTCGGCGCGGTGATTGTTAGTGAACGGGTCTTCGATCGTAATCAGCCCGCCTGCGCCGTTTCGCAACGCAGCGTCAAGTGCCTTTTGCACACCGCTTTCATCGTGCACGGGCACTGACAGGATTCGTATCCCCAACGTTCGACCGGCTGCCTCGGTTTGCGCGAACACAAGCGCCGGATACTGATTTGCTTCGTTCGGACTTGCATCATTCCAGAGAACGGCCACGGTCGCGATTCCAGGAAACATATCCTTCAGGAGTTGCAGCCGCTTTCCGGCGAGCTCGGGAGAATTCATGCTCAATCCGGTGATGTTGCCGCCAGGCCGGGCAAGATTGCTGACGATGCCGCTTCCCATCGGATCGGCCGTGGAGGTCATTACGATGGGGATGGTCGAGGTGGCACGCTTGGCGGCGAGCGGGGCCAGCGTGCCTCGCGTGACAATCACGTCGACTTTAAGCCGCACGAGTTCTGCCGCCAACTCTGCCAGTCGATCCGGGTGGTTGTCCGCGAACCGGGGTTCCAGGACGAAGGTCTTGCGCTCGATCCATCCCAAGTCCCGCAAGGCGTCCGTAAATACGGCAAGAGGTACCGCAGGCGGATTGGCGCCGGCACTGAGGTAGCCGATCCGATAAAGCTTGCCGGCGGGCTGCGCAATCGCCCCTGTAATCGCGAGCAACTCGCAGGCCAACACGTCAAAGAACGTCCGTCGGTCCATTCCAGGACACCTGGTCGACGACTGGAAGTCCAACCATACACCCGTTCCGTCGGAGGCTCGCGCCAGCCGGCGGCCGGCTGCCGGTAGAACTGCGGGGCCAGTCGTCGGAAGGGCCGCGTTGCGGTAGGCTGGACGTCTGTGCGCGTTCGATCGTCTTGCGGTCGACTCGCGATCCGAGCTGAATGCCGAAGGAGCACTGAACATGGATGAACAGGAACTGGTCGCGAGCGTGCGTGCAGCCCTGTCGGGCGCAGGCACCATTCGCGAAGTGAAGATGTTCGGCGGGATCGGATTCATGCTGAACGGCAATCTGATCGCGGGAGCGTCCAAGCGTGGCCTGCTGCTCCGCGTCGGCAAGGAGCGTCAGCACGAGGCACTCGCTCAACCGGGAGCGCGACCGATGGAGATGAAAGGCCGCACGATGGAAGGTTATATCTACGTCGATCCTCCCGCTTTGGATGATCGCGCGGTCCAGGCGTGCATCCGACTGGCGCTGCCTTATGTGTTGTCCCTGCCGCCAAAGGCTCCGAAGCGCCAGGGGCCGAAAGCGAAGGGGAAATAAGTCGGCAGGCCAGGGCTGATTGACGCGCTAGAAGCCGCGAGGAATACTGCTGGGTGATGTAAAGCCGGTGCATTTCGAGGAGCGATCAACATGCCCGATGACAATCGTGT
This sequence comes from Betaproteobacteria bacterium, assembly GCA_005888865.1. Lineage (GTDB taxonomy): Bacteria > Pseudomonadota > Gammaproteobacteria > Burkholderiales > Casimicrobiaceae > PALSA-1003. Next base: position 3,516 of record VBCL01000149.1, read on the forward strand.
GATTCAGCGCACCGCGTCCGTGGAGGATCGCGTCGATGCGATTCAGGCGGTGCTCGACGAGCGCGGCATGAAGGCAACCGAAGCCGTCGAGGAGCTCAGCCGTCTGGCGGAGGACGTCTGGGTGCCGAGGAACGGCGCCCGCGTTGTCGCGAAGGCCTGGGTCGACCCTGCATTTCGCAAGCGACTCCTGGCCGATGGCCGCGCGGCCGTGGCCGAGCTCGGCCTGCCGATGCCCAAGCATCATCGGCATCTCGTGGTGCTGGAAAACACGCCGACCGTGCAAAACGTGATTTGCTGCACGCAGTGCTCGTGCACGGCCTTCACGATCATCGGGCTGCCCCCGGACTGGTACAAGGACTTCGAGTACCGCTCACGAGTCGTTCGCGAGTCGCGCACGGTTCTGCGGGAAATGGGCCTCGATCTGCCGCCCGAAGTCGAGATCCGCGTCTGGGACACCACCGCCGACACGCGCTATATCGTGCTGCCGATGCAGCCCCCCGAAACCATCGGTTGGCCGGAAGAGAAGCTGGTCGACATCGTGACGCGCGATTCGATGATCGGCGTCGCGCGCCTGTAGCTTCGCGAAACGCTCATGGACGGCACTCATGATCTCGGCGGCCGGCAGGGCTTCGGACCGGTGCGCTATACGCTGAGCGCGCGTGCATTCCACGCACCGTGGGAAGTACGCGTCAACTCCCTCTACGCCCTCGCCGTGCGGCTCGGCATCTTCAACATGGACGAGTATCGCCACGCGATCGAGCGCATGGAGCCGCGCCACTATCTGACGGCCAGCTACTACGAGCGCTCGCTCACCGGCTTCGCGACGCTGCTGGTCGAGAAGGGTGTCGTGACGCACGAGGAACTGGAAGCCCGCGCACATGGAGGCTTTCCCCTCTCCGCACCGAGCGTGGCAGGGCGCACCAACGTCGCTTCGCGCCAGCATTTCCAGCCGGGCGACCGTGTGCGAGTACGCGCCGATCACGTTCCCGGTCACGTGCGCATGCCCGGCTACATTCGCGGAAAGGTCGGCGTCGTCGTCAGCGAGTCGCCCGCCTATCCCTTTCCCGATGCCGCTGCCCATGGCGTGAAGGCGCAGGACGAGCCGACCTACGATGTGCGATTCAGCAGCGAGGAGCTGTGGCCGGGGTCCGCCGACCCCGCGTCGATCTACGCCGCGGTGTTTCAGAGTTATCTGGAGCGCGTGATATAACGAAACGCGCCCAGCGCGCGCACCGGTTGGCATTTCTCTGTCGCTTCCCACGCGAAACCCGAGTCGGAGGAAATCATGTCTGGATCTGACGAAAGCAACGACGACCTTGTCTCAGGGCGACTCAACCGAGCCAACGACCAGACCACGATCTGGGCGGAAAATACTTACACGTCGACAGGAATCGGTCCGATCGAAACAGGATCGTTTCGCACCGATTTCAGCTCGCAGTACATCTTTGTCGTCGAGGTCGCGAAGGATTCGGACGAGGATGGCGAATTTCGTCCCTCCACTCCGATCGATGCCATCGTCGGCATCGGTTTCAGCGCCGATTTCGCGGGTGAGAGCGGTGGCACCGGCGTCACCGGCTTAGGCGGCGATGTCGGGGGCACCGGCGTTTTCGCTAAAGGCGGCGAAGGGGGCAGGGGGCTTCTCGCCGACGCAGGCGGCGATGCCACCGGTGTCATCGGGCTCGGCGGACCTCGCGAGGGCACCGGTGTCTTCGGCCTCGGGGGCGGCGGCGAACGTCTGCTTCGCCGAGGTGCAGGCGGCACAGGCGTACACGGTGTCGGCGGTGTCGCGAGTCTGCAGCCCGGACCGGACGATGTGCTTCCCGGTGTCGGCGTTTTTGGTCAGGGCGGATTGATTCCCGATCAGAACACCGATCAACTTCTGCTCGGCACCGGAGTAATCGGCGTTGGCGGCGATGCGGGCAACATGGACATGCCGC
>VBCL01000201.1 GCA_005888865.1 Betaproteobacteria bacterium
GCTCCCTCCCCACCACGGTGCGAAGAGCCGGCATTGGCTCCCTTACTCCGCTATACGTAAAATGTGGCGCAAACCCGACATCGGGCCGCAAATAGCCCCGCCGTGATCACTGCCCTCACCTCCCCCGAGCCCGGATCGATCACCGAGCTGATCGAGCGCGCCAACCGCGGCGAGCAGGACGCGGTGAATCGCCTGTTCGCGGAGTTGTACGGCGAGCTGCACCAGATGGCGCGGAGCAGGCTTCGGCGCCATGTCCCGATCACGGTCCTCGACACAACGGCGCTGCTGCACGAGTCGTATCTGCGGCTGGTCAAGGTCGGCGCGCTGAGCGTCGAGAACCGCGCGCACTTCCTCGCCTACGCCGCGCGCGTAATGCGCAGCATCATCGTCGACTTCGCCCGCCAGAGACTCACCGACCGCCGCGGCGGCGGCGTGGTCGACCTGCCGCTCGATACCGAGTCCGGACCGCCAGCGCATTCCCCCGAAGCGGACGTGGTCCGCGTTCACGACGCCCTGGAGCAGCTCGCTGCCGCGGACGAGCGCCTGGTGCGGCTGGTCGAGATGCGCTACTTCGGCGGCTTGACCGAGGACGAGGTCGCCCAAGCGCTGGGGGTATCGTCGCGCACGGTGCAACGGGACTGGGAGAAAGCACGGCTGCTGCTGTCGATCGCGCTCAAGTAGGCTGCGAAAGCGGGCACGGCGCGCGTAGAACGCGGGCGCAAACCCCGCCATCGGGTAAGATCGCGTTCGGATCGCGCTGCGTTATTCACCGCCATGCTGTCGGGTCGCGGTGCCATTTTGCGTAAAGCATTCATATGAAGCTGGCGGCGGAACACTGGCGGTCGCTATCGCAGTTGCTCGACGAGGCGCTGGCGCTGTCGGAAGGCGAGCGCGAGTCGTGGGTGGCAACGCTGGGTGCCGAGCACGCCTCGGTCAAGCCGCTGCTCGAAGAGCTCTTCGCCCGCCCGGCCGCGGTCTCGACCGCCGATTTGGTCGGCACGCTGCCCTCCTTCGTGCTGCCGGGCGAAGAGGCCGATCGTTCCTCCGGCACGATCGTCGGTCCGTATCGATTGATCCGCGAGCTGGGCCGCGGCGGCATGGGCACAGTGTGGCTGGCCGAGCGCGCCGACGGACTGCTCAAGCGCGAGGTCGCGCTCAAGCTGCCAATCCTCGCCGCCTCGCGGCAGGCGCTCGTCGAACGCTTCGCGCGCGAGCGCGAGATCCTGGCGCCGCTCGCCCACCCGCACATCGCCCGGCTCTACGACGCCGGCTTCGCCGACGACGGCCAACCGTATCTCGCGCTCGAGTATGTCGCTGGCGAGCCGGTCACGCTCTATTGCGATCGAAAGCAACTCGCGGTCAGCGAGCGCGTCGAGCTCTTCCAGCAGGTGCTGTCGGCGGTGCAGTATGCGCACGCGAACCTGGTGCTGCACCGCGATCTAAAGCCCTCCAACATCATGGTCACGGCGGAGGGCGAGATCAAGCTTCTCGACTTCGGCATCGCCAAGCTGATGACCGGGGGCGCGGCGCACGAGACGGCGCTGACTCAGCTCGCCGGCCGCGCGCTCACGCCGGACTACGCCGCGCCCGAGCAGATCAGCGGGGCGCCGCTCACCACCGCGTCCGATGTCTACGCGCTGGGGGTGGTGCTCTACGAGCTGCTCTCCGGCGTGCGGCCGTATCGGCTGAAGCGAGGAACGAAAGCCGAGATCGAGGAGGCGATCCTGACGCAGGAAGTGGCGCGGCCGAGCGCGGCGATCACCACCCAATCTGCGGCGAAGCGCTCCACCACGGGGGCGAAACTGAAGCGCCAGATCGCGGGCGACCTCGACACGATCGTGCTCAAGGCGCTGCGCAAAGCGCCAGGCGAGCGCTATGCCACCGCGGAAGCCTTCGCTCTGGAGCTCGCCCGCTTCTTGCGTGGCGATCCGGTGCTCGCGCAACCGGCGAGCGCGTGGTACCGCTTGAGCAAGTTCGTCGCGCGGAACAAGCTCGCGCTCACCGGTGCCGGCACGGTCGCGCTCGCGCTCATCGCCGGCGCGAGCGTCGCGCTGTGGCAGGCGCACGTCGCGCGTCAGGAAACTTTCCGCGCCAACGCGAGCAAGGCCTTCGTGGATCGCCTGTTCGAGAACGTGGCGCGCAGCAATCCCCGCGGCGCTGCGGCCGGCGACACGCCTGCCCGCCAACTGCTCGCGCTTGGCAGCCGCGAACTGCTCGACCAGTCGCACGCCGATCCCGAGCTGCAGCTCGATCTTCTGCAGTGGCTCGCGCATCTCAATTCCGAGCTTGATCTGCTGGAACCGGCCTCCGCATTGTCGGAGCGCTCGATCGCGCTGGCCAGGGATCTCCACGGTGCCGACAGCCGCCAACTCGCGGCGGCGCTCGCGCAGAAAGCCGACAATCTGTATCGCGCCGCGAGCTACATAGATGCCAGCAAGGTGGCGAGCGAAGCGCTGGCGATCGCCGACAAGGAACCGCGCAGCACGGTCGAGCTGCGCGCCAAGATGCACATCATCATCAGCAATTCGGCCTTCCAGCTCGATGTAACCAAGACCGCGGAGCCGCAACGCCATCTGGAGATCGCGCTCGCGCTGCTGCGCGAGCTTCCTACGCCTAGCGAGGATCGCTCCCGCGCGGCCTACTATCTCGCGTGGATCAAGGAAGCGCAACACGATTTCGCGGCCGCCGAGCCGTATTACCTGGACGGCATCGCAGCCGGCCGCGCCAACTTCGGCGAGAAGAGTTTCATCGTCGCCTTCGGCTACGAAAACTACGCCGACATGCTGCGCAAAGAACAGCGTCTGGCCGAGGCGCGCGAGACGATCGACAAGGCGCTGCAGATCTACGAATTCGTGCTCGGTCGACGCCACGGGACAGTCGCTTTCGCGCGCACGACGCTCGCCCTCATCGAGGCGGCGAGCGGACGCTATGCCGAGGCCGAGCAGCACGCCGATCAGGCACTCGCGCTGGCGCGCGATGTCTTCGGCCAGGACGCCCGGCAAACGGGGTATCCGGCGCTCTACGCGGCGCGCATCAAGGTCGATCACGGTGAGCTCGCGGCCGCGGCGGACGCATTCGATAGGGCGATTGCGGTGTTCGCTGCGACCGAGCCGCCCGCGTCCCTCTCCGCGCGCATGGCGCGCGTCGAGCTCGCCCACATCCTGATCGCCCTGGGACGACTCGAACGGGCAGAGGCCGTGCTCGATAGCGCGGACGCCGGCTTCGTGGCAGCGCACGACACGACGAGCGTGTACGCGGCGCGCGCCACCCTCGCGCACGCCGCGCTCGCATATGCGAAAGGAGATTCGCGCACCGCAAAGGCACGGCTCGATCAGGCGTTGGGGCAGCTAAACACCCTCAAGAACGCGGGCGACGCTGCTCTGCCGCGGTTCGCCAGCGTCGCAGCGCATTCGCAACCCTCACCCGCCGACGCGCGCGCCATGCTCGAGCGATTGAGCGCGGCGGGCCTGCTTCCTTCTTCCCCCGACGCGCTCCAGATCGACATCGCGGAGAAGGCGAGCCTCGAAGTCGCGGTCGGACGTCTCTATACGGCCGATGGGCAGACCGACCGCGCACGCACCTGGTTGACGCAAGCAGTCGAGTTGCGCACGAGGCTCGACGTGCCCGACAGCCCGTGGCTCGCGGACGCCAACGCCGCATTAGCCGAAGCGTTGTCGGCGTCGGACGAGAGCGCACAGCCACCTGCGCGTCGCCGACGAGCCGAAGCGAATCGGGCGTCTGAATAGGCCTTCCTTAAGGCGCTGAACCCATAGATCGAACGCGCCTGATTTCAGGCATTCGGCTCCCACCAGTCCGCCGAGTTTGGTTTCGGGGCGCTCCGGTGGCTCCCGATGTCGGGATTTCGGCCGCTTTTCCGTATAGCAGGGTGAAAGGAGCGCAAACCATGTCTCGAATCTCTTACCGATCCATCGCAGGTCTGGCGATCGTCACAGCGGCAGCATGGGGTGGAAGCGCCGCGGCTCAGGGAGGGCCTCCCGCTGCCGGACTAGCGGCCAAAGTGACCGCGCTCCAAACCGAGGTGGCGACGCTGACTGCGCAGGTGACGGCCCTGCAGAACACCGTGACCACCCTCCAAGGCATGGCGGGAGCGGTGCAAGTCTGGAAGGACACTAGGATTGCGGTTCCCGTGCAACGCAACGATGCGACCTTCGTGTCGGACTGGACCCTCTCGACGATGGCGTCGCTGTCGCTACCGGCGGGAAGCTATGCCCTCGTCGCGAAGACTTCCATCCAGGATCCGCTGATCTCCGCTTCGACCTTCTATTGTCACCTTGTGCGGTCAGCAGACTTGATCGATGAGTCCGTGGCGTACTCGGTGGGCGACGAGCCGGAGACGATGGCGTTGCAAGGCGTCATCACGCTGTCGAGTCCGGATACCGTCGCGTTGAAGTGTGGCGCGACCGGCCCCGCTTCCACCGCGGGTTCGGCCGAGTCGTTCTTTTCGCAGCTCCTGGCGATCAAGGCCAGCGCGCAGTAAAGCGCAGTCGCGACGACTGCCGTCGACCCCTTGCTGCCGCTGGGCTTCGCACCGCCAACGGCAGCAATGCCACGGGAGCGGGCATTCAGTCGCTGCTCGTTACCTGGCGCTCTCGGCCAGAAGCGCACGTTCACATCAGGCCACCTGCCGACGAGCGATCGCGCTTGCTCGGAGCGCGCGGCGCCTGTCGTCG